>JABFVJ010000476.1 GCA_013362835.1 Nonomuraea sp.
GACGATCCAGGTCATCGAGAACCTCCGTGGAAACCCCCGCCTTCAGGCGGGGGAGGAATCGGACTCCTGCGGAGCAGGACAGAACAGCTGCCGCTGAACGTCCGCGACTGGACCTGCGCTTGCGGCGCGGTCCACGACCGGGACGTGAACGCGGCCAAGAACGTGCTCACCGCCGGGCCGGCGGAGAGCTGAAACGCCTGTGGAGCCGGTGTAAGACCTCGACGAGAGTCCTCTCAGGCGGGCGACCGGCAGTGAAGCAGGAACCCCATGGGCGACCGTGGGAATCCCCCTCGTTCACCAGGGGAGGATGTCAAGCGAGGAATGGTCGCAGATGCGGGTCGAGCGCCGGGCAGCCCAGGTATTTCTCGGCCGTGTGGAAGTCGATCCAGTCCAGATTGACCAGTTCTTCGACGTCCACGCCGGTGAAGCTGGCGCGCAGGGCGGCCGGGATGGCGGCGATGTCGTCCTTGTCGGCGATGTTCACCCAGCGGGCGACGTTCTTCGGGCGTTCGCCGCGGCCGTCGACGGGGGCGGGCAGGAGGCGTTCGAAGACGACGTTGCGCATGCCGAGCGGGCTGCCGAGGGTGATGAGCAGGTCGACGGGCAGGTCGGGGTTGGCCCACAGGGTCTCGTAGGCGACGACGCTGCCGAGCGAGTGGGCGATCACCACGCGCGGCCGGTTCCTGCGGATCACCTCGGCCACCGTCCGCTGACACTTCTCGCGCCTGGCCTGGTCGGTCAGGTACGCCGCCACCTCCGGCGCGAACAGCTTGGCGAACGCCGCCGACCTGTCGTCGAGCTTGGTGAGCAGCCACCCGGTGAAGGACTTGAGCGCGCCGGTCAGGTGCTCGCCCAGGCCGGCGTTCCTGGCCCACTCGACGAGCACCTGCTGCGTGGCGGCCTCCGCGCGGGCGGCGGCCTGCGGCGCGATCTTCCCCGGCCGGGCGTCGCGCAGGAAGTGGGAGAAGTAGGCGACCTCGCTGAAGTACGCGCCCGTCTCCCCGCCGAGCGCGGCGTTCAGGTAGCGGTCCCACTTGCGGCGCATGGCCTCCGCGGCCCCGGCGGCGGACCCGCCCGCCTCCAGGTAGTAGTTGTACTTGCCGATCCCGTGCACGCCGACGATGGCCGTCACAGCGCCTCCCCGCCCCTGACCCGCATGATCCTTCGGCGCGATTTTGGCATATCGAGCGGGAGAGCCGCGGCGGAAATGCCATTGCGAACGGCATATGTGGCTCATATACGGTGACACTCACATAAACAGTGCGCATTCCGAGAAACAGGAGCATCAGCCATGCCCGGCCCGCTGGTCGTCAACGACTCGATCGTCATTCCCGACATCGAGCTCGCCTGGCGTTTCTCCCGTTCCTCCGGTCCAGGCGGCCAGGGCGTCAACACCACCGACAGCCGGGTGGAGCTGACCTTCGACGTCGCCGAGAGCACCGCGATCCCGCCCGCGCTCAAGGCCCGCGCGCTCGACCGGCTCGGCGCCACCACGATCACGGTGGTGGCCTCGGAATACCGTTCGCAGCTGCGCAACCGGGAGGCGGCCTGCCACCGGCTGGCCCAGCGCGTACGGGAGGCCATCGCGCCGCCGCCCAAGCGCCGCCGCCCGACCAAGCCCAGCCGCGGCGCCGTCGAGCGCCGCATCGCGGGCAAGAAGCACCGCTCCGACGTCAAGCGCCTGCGCCGCGACCCCCACTGACGTTCACAGTGAGAACGCCGGCTCCCTGACCTCGGCCGGGCAGAGCTGCCCGATCACCGCGCGCACCTGGTCGCGCAGGTCGGCGTCGGTGAGGTGGCCGTCGTCGTCGAAGTGCGGGCAGACCGGCGAGATGACCAGCTCGGCGCCCATGACGACCGCGTCCGCGCCCTGAAGCTGCTTGTACAGCTCGGCCTGCGCCCACATCGCGCCACAGGCCCGCGCGCTCGCGCTCATCACCGCCACGTGCTTGCCCGCGAGCGCGTCGCCCGCCGCCAGCCACTGCAGCGCGTACGTCAGCTCCATCGGCAGCAGGCTGTGCTCGGGAGCCGTCAGCAGGACCGCGTCGGCCCGCCTGACCAGCCCCAGCAGCTCCAGCGCCGGCCCCGGAACCTTGCCCGGCTGGTACGGCGGGACGTCGCCCAGCCCGGCCCAGATCTCGAACCGCACACTTTCGGGCAATTCGCCGCCCGCCGCTTCCAACAATCTGTTGATAAAAGATCCCGCGTGGAGGCTGGCGGCGATCCCGATGATTTTCACCTAGTGCTCCCCAGGCGTTCCGGTGTCACCTGGAAACTTGCCCGATGCCTCGGATGTCCAAGACCAGCACCGGGTCAAGAGGAGTCCTGACTTCGCCTCAGCGCCGGGAGCGCTCCTGGTCCTCGCGCGGGCGGCGGAAGATCGGCGCGAGCACCCGCAGCACCAGGATCGCGGCGATCACCAGCAGGTTGTAACCGAGAAGCTGGTACAACGTCGCCGTCCCCGCGACGACCGGACCGCCGTCGATGCCGAGGAGCAGCACGGCCATGAGCCCGGCCGTGGCGCCGAGCACGGTGAGCAGCACCTGGTGGAGCAGCCCGGTCACGTAGCGGCGGTCGCGGTCGTCGGCCAGCAGCCGCACGTTCATGCTGAACCTGCCGTGCTCGGCGGCGCTCGCGATGCGCTCGACGCGGCGCGGCAGGCGGCGCAGCATCGGCAGCAGCGCGGCCAGCTCCTGCCCGACGGCCTCCTTGACCGACTCGGGCCCGGCCCGCTCGGCCAGGTAGCGCCCGGCGAACGCGCGTGCCTCGCCGATCAGGTTGAACCCGGGCGACAGGCGCACCAGCGTGCCCTCCAGGGTGGCCAGGGCGCGGAAGACGGCGGCCACCTCGGGCGGGATCGACAGGCCGTACTCGGAGACGATCCTGAACAGGTCGGTGAACATCTGCACGCTGTCCAGGCCGGGCCCGAGATGCCGGGCCATGAACTGGCCGAGCGCCCGCTCCAGCGCCGCCTCGTCGATCTCCTCGGGCCTCGGCACGACCTCCAGCAGCGCGTCGGTGACGCCGAGCGGGTCCTGCCGGTTCATGGCGAGCAGGAAGCGTTGCAGCGCCGAGCGTACGGAGGCGTCGAGCCGGCCGACCGAGCCGAAGTCGAGCAGGCCGAGCGTGCCGTCGTCGAGCAGCATGAGGTTGCCCGGGTGCGGGTCGGCGTGGAAGACGCCGTCGACGAGGATCTGCCGCAGCAGGCAGTCGAGCAGGTCGCGGGCCAGGGCGGGGCCCTGCTCGGGGGTGGCCGAGGTGACCGGGCCGCCCGGCAGCCGCCGCATGACCAGGACCTGCTCGGTGCAGAGCGCGGGGAACGGCTCGGGATAGGTGACGCCCCCGGCGGCCGAGGCGGCGACGGCGGCCATGTTGGCGGCCTCGACGCGGAAGTCGAGCTCCTCGCGGATGGCGGCGGCGAACCCCTCGGCGAGGTCGCTCAGGCCCAGCGAACGCCCCCACCGGGTCCTGGCCTCCAGGGTGGCCGCCAGGCGCCTGACGATGTCGAGGTCCTTGGCCACCACGCCCTCGATGCCCGGCCTGCGTACCTTGACCACCACGCGCTCGCCGGTGTGCAGGCGGGCGGTGTGGGCCTGGCCGATGGACGCGGCGGCCAGCGGCGTACGGTCGAAGGCGGCGAACACCTCGTCGACCGGCCCGCCCAGCTCGGCGACGAGCACCGGCTCGATCCGCTCCCAGGGCGCGGGGGCGACGTGGTCCTGGAGGCGGCCCAGCTCCTCGACGAACTCGGCCGGCAGCAGGTCGCGCCGGGTGGACAGGACCTGGCCGAGCTTGACGAAGGTGACGCCGCCGTCGTCCAGCGCCTGGCGCAGCGACCTGGCCAGGCGCACCTTGCCCGTCCTGTCCTCCAGGCGCTCGCCCCTGCCGCGCAGGTAGGGGCCGAGGCCGTGCCTGATCGCGATCCTGGTGATCTGGGAGTAGCGCCTGGCCCTGCTGAGGCGGCCGCGCAGCGAGCGCACCAGCTCCAGCGGCCCCGGCACCGAGCCCGGCGGGACCAGCGCCTCGGCGAGCACGAGGATCACCATCGGGATGAGCACCATGCACATGACGACGAGGACCAGCATCCCGAGCGCACCGGCGTCAGGAGTCGTCTCCGGGGTCACCGGCCCGAACGAGGCGATCAGCGGCGACAACATCGGCTGGGCCAGCCCCCAGGCGACCATCGCCGCCAGGAACGTGCGTAACGGGCCGAACCTGACGCCCAGCAGGCGTTGCGCCGCCGTCGCCAGCAGCAGGATCATCACGAGTATCGCGGTCGAGACGAACAGCGTGCCGAGGACGTCCATGAGGACGGATCATCCCACGGCGGCGGGAAGGCTCAGCCCTGGGCGGCGGCGGCGCGGGCGCGGCGCTCCTCGCGGCGCTCGACGAACCTCGACGCCGTCACCTCGGTCTTGGCCAGGAACGCCGACAGCTCCTCGCGGGCCCGCTCCCCCTCGGCGTCGAGGCCGGTCTTGTCGAACACCGCCCACTGCTTGAGCACGGGCATGAGCACGTCGTCGAGGTGGAGGCGCATGTCGTAGATGCCCTCGTAGGCGATGATCATGGCTTTGCGGGCGAAGCCGTCCATGCCGGTGCCGGGCATCTGGAAGGTGGTGACGACGTCGGTCACCGCGCGCATGGTCTGGTTGGGGTCGAGCTCGAAGGCCGCCTTGAGCAGGTTGCGGTAGAAGAGCATGTGGAGGTTCTCGTCGGCGGCGATCCTGGCGAGCAGGCGCTCGCAGCCCTCGTCGCCGGAGGCCCGGCCGGTGTTGCGGTGGGAGATGCGGGTGGCCAGCTCCTGGAAGGAGACGTAGGCGAGCTGCTGGAGCATGGTGTTGTAGTCGGTGATGAAGCCCTGCTCCATGTGGTGCATGCGGGCGCGCTCCAGCGCGACCGGGTCGACCGCGCGGGTGACGGTGAGGTAGTCGCGCAGGGCGGTGCCGTGGCGGTCCTCCTCGGCGGTCCAGCGGTGCACCCACGTGCCCCAGGCGCCGTCACGGCCGAAGGTGGTGGCGATCTCGTGGTGGTAGCTCGGGAGGTTGTCCTCGGTCAGGAGGTTGACGATGAGCGAGATGCGGGCGGCCTCGGGGATCTTCGAGTCGCCCTCCTGCCACGCCTGGCCCCCGTAGATGCCGTCGAAGTCGCGGCCTTCGCTCCACGGGATGTACTCGTGCGGGAACCACTCTTTGGCCATCGTGTTGTGGCGATCGAGCTCCACGCCCACCACGGGCTCCAGCTCGTGCAGCAGTTCCGTCTGAGACATCACCATAAAGATCTTCTCCTTCAGGTTACGGTACCGTAGGTTAGGCTACCCGAAGGACATGTGGTGTGGTGTCTGCCCGGATGTCTGAATGGTCACTCCGCCCGGTCCTCGATCTCCCACAGGTGGTCGATGACGTGCCAGGCGGTGCGCCGGATCGCGTACCTCGGGGGCCACTTCGCGGCCGACGGCGGCGCCCACTCCCTGGACAGCACCTCGGCGAGCTCCTCGCGCATCGCGTCGCGATCCGCCACCGACTTGTACGGCTTGTGCCGCACCCCCACCTGCCTGGCGTAACCCCGCTCGGCCTCCACCACGTGGTCGACGATCTTGCTGAGGTCGCGCCCGCCGCCGCGCGGCCCCTTGCGCAGGCTCTCCGGCTTGGCCTCGGCGACCTCGTCGAACAGCTCCCACGCGGCCCGCAGCAGCGTGACCTCGCGCCGCGCCGTCTCGGCGGGCAGCGGCCGGAGGTCGAGATCGGGCACCACGTACGGCACGCCGAAGTCGGTCACCCCGGTGCCCTCGACGCGCCCGGTGACGACGGGATCGCCGGGCTCGAAGGCCAGCCCGGCCCGTTCGGCGATCACGCGGTAGCGCGGCGCGTAGTCCATCAGGCGTTCGATGGCCGCCTCCTCGCCCTTGGCGATCCGGCACCAGCCGGGCCACTCCAGCGAGCAGGCGAACACCTTCTTCGGGCCGGTCTCCAGATAGATGCTGGTCATACCGGGAGTCTGGCAGGCGTACCTGTCAGGGGGCGTCAGGATCAGATCAGGTCGATGAGGTCGGCGACCGACTCGACGACCAGCGAGGGGCGGAAGGGGAACCGGTCGATCTGCTCGCGCTGGGTGACGCCGGTCAGCACCAGGATCGTGAACAGCCCGGCCTCCATGCCGGAGACGATGTCGGTGTCCATGCGGTCGCCGATCATGGCGGTGGTCTCGCTGTGGCCCTCGATGGCGTTGAGCGCGCTGCGCATCATGCGGGGGTTGGGCTTGCCGACGAAGTAGGGCTCGACGCCGGTGGCCTTGGTGATCATCGCGGCCACGGCGCCGCAGGCCGGGAGCGAGCCCTCGGTGGAGGGGCCGATCGGGTCGGGGTTGGTGGCGATGAAGCGGGCGCCGGCCTCGATGAGCCGGATCGCGCGGGTGATCTGGGTGAAGCTGTAGGTGCGGGTCTCGCCGAGCACGACGTAGTCGGGGTCGAGGTCGGTGAGGATGTAGCCGGTCTCGTGCAGGGCCGTGGTCAGCCCGGCCTCGCCGATGACGTACGCCGAGCCGCCAGGACGCTGGTCGTCGAGGAACTGGGCGGTGGCCAGCGCCGAGGTCCAGATGGACTCGGCGGGCACGTCGAGCCCCGCCCCCGCCAGGCGCACCGACAGGTCGCGCTGGGTGTAGATGGAGTTGTTGGTGAGGACCCGGAATCTCTTGTCGGACTCCTTGAGCCGCTTGATGAATTCGTCCGCACCGGGGACCGGCCGCCCCTCGTGGACGAGCACGCCGTCCATGTCGGACAGCCAGGAGTCGATCCGCTTACGCTGAGTCACGCGTTCATGGTATCGAGCGTGCCTTGTCGACTTCTCGCCGCACACGTGAACAATGTTCATCATGTCGTTCACTGAATCCGCGCTGGACATGCGGGACGAGCTCACCCGGCTCCGCCACTCCCTGCACACCACCCCCGAACTCGGCCTGCATCTCCCCCGCACCCAGGAGAAGGTGCTGGCGGCGCTGGACGGCCTCCCTCTGGAGATCACCACCGGCAAGACCCTCAGCTCGGTCACCGCGGTGCTCAGGGGCGGCAGACCCGGCCCTTCGGTGCTGCTGCGCGGCGACATGGACGCCCTCCCCGTCGCCGAGCGCAACGACCTGCCCTTCATCTCCCAGACCCCCGGCCAGATGCACGCCTGCGGCCACGACCTGCACACCGCCATGCTCGCGGGCGCGGCCCGGCTGCTCAGCGACCGGCGCGAGGAGCTCGCCGGTGACGTGATCTTCATGTTCCAGCCGGGCGAGGAGGGCCACGAGGGCGCCAAGCACATGATCGGCGAGGGCGTGCTCGACGCGGCCGGGACGCGGCCGGTGGCGGCGTACGGGATGCACGTGGTGTCGGCCATGCTGCCGGTCGGGCTGTTCGCCTCGCGTCCCGGGCCGATCATGGCGGCGGCCGACGTGTTCCAGGTGACGGTGAAGGGGCGCGGCGGCCACGGGTCGAGCCCGCACCGGGCGCTCGACCCGATCGCGGCCGGGTGCGAGATGGTGACGGCCCTGCAGACGATGGTGACCAGGACGTTCGACGTGTTCGACCCCGTGGTGATCACCGTCGGCACCTTCCACGGCGGCTCGGCCGACAACGTGATCCCCGAGGAGGCCCGCTTCGAGGCCACCGTGCGCACGTTCAGCAAGGAGCACCGGGTGCTGGTCAAGCGGCGCCTGGTGGAGGTGGTCGAGGGCATCGCGGCGGCCCACGGGCTGAGCGTGGAGACCTCGTTCGGGATGGGCTACCCGGTGACCGTGAACGACTCCGGCGAGGCCGGGTTCGTCTCCCGTACCGCCGACGAGCTGTTCGGGCCCGGCCGCTACTTCGTGGCGCCGCAGCCGGTCATGGGGTCGGAGGACTTCTCGTACGTGCTGGAGGAGGTGCCGGGCGCGTTCGTGTTCCTCGGCGCGTGCCCGCCCGACCGCGACCCGGCCACGGCTCCCTACAACCACTCGCCGGACGCCGTCTTCGACGACTCCGTGCTGCCCGACGGCGCGGCCCTGTACGCCTCGCTCGCCTTCGAGCGCCTTTCCGGGTCGTGATGCGCGCCTGGGCGGTGGACACGCCGGGCCCGATCGCGACCGGTCCGCTGCGCCGGGTCGAGCGGGACGTGCCCCGGCCGGGGCCCGGCGAGGTGCTGGTACGGGTGGAGGCGTGCGGCGTGTGCCGTACGGACCTGCACCTGGCCGAGGGCGACCTCGCGCCGCGCCGGCCGCTGACCACCCCCGGGCACCAGGTGGTGGGCCGGGTCGAGGGCTCCGGCGAGCGGGTGGGGGTGGCCTGGCTGCGCTCCACGTGCGGCCGGTGCCGCTACTGCGCGCGCGGCATGGAGAACCTGTGCCCGGACTCCACGTACACCGGCTGGGACGCCGACGGGGGCTACGCCGACTACGTCGTGGCCCCCGCCGCCTACGTCTACCCGCTGCCCGGCGACGTGCCCGCCGAGCGGCTGGCGCCGCTGCTGTGCGCGGGGATCATCGGCTACCGGGCGCTGGCCCGCTGCGACCTGCCGCCGGGCGGCCGGCTCGGCATCTACGGCTTCGGCTCCTCGGCCCATCTCACCGCCCAGGCGGCCATCGCGCGGGGCGCCACCGTGCACGCCGTCACCAGGTCGGCCGACTCCAGGCGGCTGGCGCTGGAGCTCGGGGCGGCCTCGGCGGGCGACCGTCCGCCCGAGCCGCTGGACGCGGCGATCCTGTTCGCGCCGGTCGGCGACCTGGTGCCGCCCGCGCTGGAGGCGCTCGACCGGGGCGGCACGCTGGCGGTCGCGGGAATTCACCTGACCGACGTGCCCGTTCTGAACTATGAGCGCCACCTGTTCCAGGAGCGCACCCTGCGCAGCGTGACGGCCAACACCAGGGCCGACGGACACGCCTACCTGGAGCTCGCCCTGGCCCATCCGCCGAGGGTCGCCACAAAGATCTACCCGATGGACGAGGCCGCCCGCGCGCTGACGGATCTGGCGGCGGGCCGGGTGAATGGGGCCGCGGTCCTGGTCACGGGCTGAACGACGGCGTTGGAGATTGGCGTCATTCGGACTAGCTGTGAAGGAAAGTTACATTACACTCACAACGTCTGGAGATTATTGACGCTGCCTGCTGGCGACCGTAGGGTCCGGTCAATCCCTACAGATCCTCAACAGGTCCGACATCCCCCGGAGCGGCAGATGAAGCGACTGGCAGCGGTAGTGGCGTTGCTGGGCCTCGCCACCGCCACAGCAGCGTGCAGTGGTGGCACAACCAACAAGTCCGGCGGCTCGAGCGGTGGTGGTGGCGGACTGTTCACCACGATCGACGTCAACAGGCCGGGCATCGACCCGTCCGGTCCCGCCAACCCCTGGGCTCCCAAGGGCAACGCCTTCATGGGCTACAACGCCATGAAGCTCGGCTGGGTCAAGAACCACCTGACCGACCCCAACCAGTTCTACCCGGGCATCGCGGCCAGCTGGGAGATCGCGCCCGACAACTCCTCGATCACCATCCACCTGCAGCCGAACGGCAAGTGGTCCGACGGCAAGCCGGTGACCGCCGAAGACGTCAAGCTGTCGATCGGCCTGGCCTACACCACCGGCAGCACCGCCTTCGCGATCACCCCGGGCGCCGCCGGAGCCGCGGCCGAGGTGACGGTCGTCGACGACAAGACGGTCAAGGTCACCCAGGACATGACGAACCCGAGCGCGAAGTTCGCCCGCGGCGTCATGGACAACTGGGTCGTCCCGGCGCACGTGTGGAGCAGCGTGCTCCCCGCGAACTTCTGGGACACGCTCAAGACCTCGCGCGGCACCGGTGACGCGGCCGACAAGGCCCGCGAGGAGATCCTCGGCATCGGCCAGAAGGTGCTCGCCTTCGCGCCGCCGAAGGACGTCTCCGCCGGCCCGTTCGTGCTGGAGCGCGTCAACCCCGGCGAGGCGCTGCTGCTGAAGAACAAGAGCTTCTACAACGCCGCGAACGTCGCCCCCGACCAGGTGAAGTTCCTCAACTACAGCGGCAACGAGCAGATCTGGAACTACCTGACCGCCGGCAAGCTGGACCACGCGGGCTTCACCGCGGCCCCCGCCGACGTGATGAACCGGATCAAGCAGGCGCCCGGCGCCAACATCATCAAGGGCTTCTCGCCGGTGGCCGTCGGCCTGGCGTTCAACCAGTCGAAGAAGCCGTACGACAACGTGCACGTGCGGCGCGGGCTGGCGTACCTGATCGACCGTGACCAGGTGACGAAGGTGGCCTCGCCCGAGGGCGGCACGCCGGCCGTGACGACCTCCGGCATCCACCAGAAGCCGGCGCAGGAGTGGATCGGCGCCGAGCTGAACAACCTGGAGCCGTACAAGCACGACGTGGCCAAGGCGGAGGAGGAGTTCAAGGCGGCCGGCCTGCAGAAGAAGGACGGCAAGTGGGCGCTGGCCGACGGCACCCCGTGGAAGATGACCATGAACGCCCCGTCCGGCTTCTCCGACTGGATCTCCGCCGAGGAGAACATCAAGAGCCAGCTCGTCGAGAGCGGCGTCGACGCCGAGGTCGTGACCGTCGCCGACTACCCGATCTACCTGGAGGAGCTCGCGGCCGGCAAGTACGACGCCGGCTTCTGGCTGCTGGCGCTCGGCCCCGCGCCGTACGACATCTACCAGCGCCTCTACGGCGCCTCCAACGGCTGGACCAACGTCGCGGGCAAGGTCAAGCACAGCGCCCCCGGCAAGGCCGGCAACTGGATGGGCGGCGCCGAGGAGATCGAGGTCGACGGCGCCAAGGTCAACCCCGGTGAGCTGACCGGCAAGCTGAACAGCGTATCCGCCGAGGACGCCAAGCCGATCATGGCGCAGCTCGCCAAGGCCGCCAACCAGGACCTGCCGCTCATCCAGCTCTGGGACTACGTGAACACCCAGTTCACCAACACCAACAGGTTCATCGGCTGGCCCGAGCAGGACAGCGACCTTCTCCGCCTGCCCGCTGGAGTGTGGATCCAGCTCGGCATGGTGAAGAAGAAGCAGTAAGAAAGCCCTATGAAGGTTGTCGCACGGCGGCTCGCGGGCCATCTGGCCCGCGGGATCGCCATGATCCTCGTTGTCGCCACCATCACCTTCTTCATCGTCAGAAGCATCCCGGGCGACCCGATCGCCGCGAACGTGCAGAAGCTCATCGAGCGCGGCATGTCTCCGGAGGCGGCCGAACAGGCCACCCGCGTGATGTACGGCTTCCAGCCCAAGGGCACCCTCTGGGAGCAGTACGTCGACTACATGGGCGGCCTGCTCACCTTCGACCTGGGCCAGTCCATCACCCACGCGGGTCAGCCGGTCACCTCGGTGCTGGGCGAGGCCACCAAGTGGACCGTTCTACCGGTGCTCGCCGGGACGCTGCTCAGCTTCCTCGTCGGCATCATCCTGGGCGTCTACGCGGCCATCAAGCGCTCGGGCAAGCTCGGCGACCTGCTGGCGATCTCCGGGTCGCTGCTGCACGGCGTCCCCCAGTACGTGCTGGGGCTGCTGCTGAGCGCGGTCTTCGCCACGCTCATCCCGCTCCTGCCCGCGGACGGGCCGGTGGACATCCTGTTCGAGCCCGGGTTCAACGCCGGCTACATCGGCTCGCTGGTCGACCACGCGGTGCTGCCGGTGGCGACGTACGCGCTGGCGGCCTACGGCGGGTGGATCCTGTCGATGAAGTCGAGCGTCGTCACGGTGCTCGGCGACGACTTCATCCTGGCGGCCGAGCTGCGCGGGATGAAGCGGTCGATCGTCTTCAGGTACATCGCGCGCAACGCGATCCTGCCGCTGTTCACGATCCTCGCGCTCTCGCTCGGCCTGCTGCTGGGCGGCGCGGTGTTCATCGAGCGCATCTTCAACTACCCGGGGCTCGGGCTGCTGCTGATCGACAGCATCACGATGCGCGACTACGCCCTGATGGGCGGGGCGTTCCTGCTGATCACGGCGGCCATCATCGTCGCGAACATCATCGCCGACCTGTTCTACAGCGTCATCGACCCGCGGGTGCGCAGCGAGGAGGAGCTGTCACGATGAGCGTCATCCTGGAGAGCACCTCCACCGGCGCGACCATGCGGCGCAACTTCTGGTCCGGCGTGTGGCGCGTGATGCGGCGCAAGCCGAGCCGCCTGGCCGGGGCCGCGATCATGCTCGGATTCGTCTTCATGGGCGTGTTCGGGCCGATGTTCTACCCCGACCCGCTCCCCCGCGACACCGACCAGATCACCAGGCCGCCGAGCGCCGGGCACTGGCTCGGCACCGACGACCAGGGCAGGGACGTCATCGCGCTGGTCGTCACCGGCTCCCGGTACGTCCTGCTCGCCGCCCTGGTGACCGCCCTCATCACCGTGGTCCTCGGCACCGCGCTCGGCCTGTTCTCGGGCTTCAAGCGCGGGCGCTGGGACACCGTGCTCATGCGCCTGACCGACATGAAGCTCACGATTCCCGGCCTGCCGCTGCTGCTGGTCCTGTCGACCGTGTGGAAGTTCAGCAGCGCGGTGCAGATGGGCGTGGTGCTGGGGCTGCTGAGCTGGGGCAGCGTGGCCAGGGCCGTACGGTCGCAGACGTTGTCGCTGCGGGAGCGCGGCTTCATCGAGGCGGCCCGCGGGCTCGGCCTGTCCACGACCCACATCGTGGGCAAGGAGCTGCTGCCCAGCATGGCGCCCTACATCGCGATGAACATGCTCATCGCGGTCACCAACGGCGTCTATTCGCAGGTGGGGCTGTTCTTCCTGGGCGTGCTGCCGTACGAGTCGAACAACTGGGGCCAGATGCTCAACACGGCGGTGTTCCGTTCAGGGGCGCTGACCGTGCCGAGCGCGCTGGGCTTCCTGCTCGGGCCGCTGCTGGCGATCCTGCTGCTCACGCTCGCCATCGTGCTCGTGGTCGACGCCATGGACGAGATCTTCAACCCCCGGCTGCGCGAGGAGTAACAAGTGGCCGAACAAGCGCCGGGAGTGCGCATCGACGGCCTCACGGTCGTCTACAAGACCCCCGCGGGCGAGCTGCCCGCCGTCAGGGACGTCACGCTGACCCTGGAGCCAGGCTCGATCACCGGCATCGTCGGCGAGTCCGGCTCCGGCAAGTCGACGCTGGCGCTGTCGCTGCTCAACGCGGTCCAGCCGCCGGGCAGGATCGCCGGAGGCAGCGTCGAGATCGACGGCCTCGGCGACGTGACCGGCTTCCGTGGCGAGCAGCTCCGCAAGGCGCGGGGCAAGCACATCGGGTACGTCTTCCAGGCGGCCCAGAACTCGCTCAACCCGCTCAAGACGGTCGGCAAGCAGCTGCTCGACCTCGGCCGTTCACACGGCGTGGAGGACCTGCGCGGCCTGGTCCGCGAGGCCAAGGAGCTGCTCGGCAGGATGGGCCTCGACGGCGCGCGCGTGCTCGACTCGCACCAGCACGAGCTGTCCGGAGGCATGCGCCAGCGCGTCGGCATCATGCTGGCGCTGGTGCTCAACGCCCACCTGGTGGTGCTCGACGAGCCGACGACGGCGCTCGACATGATCACCCAGGCGAACATCCTGAAGATCGTCCGCGAGGTGCACGCCGAGCGCGGCCTGACCACGCTCGTCATCACGCACGACATCGGCGTCGTGGCCGAGGTCGCCGACCGCCTGGTCGTCATGTACGGCGGCCGCCTGGTCGAGCAGGGCCCCACCCGCGAGGTGCTGGCCTCCCCCAGCCACCCCTACACGCGGGGCCTGATCAAGGCCATCCCCCGGCTCGTGGGCGACATCGCCGAGGCCCAGGCGCTGCCGGGACGGCCGCCGACGCTGACCACCGTGCCGAAGGAGGGCTGCGTGTTCAGAGAGCGCTGCGCGCTGCGCATGGACGTGTGCGACACCGTCGACCCGCAGGCCGTGGAGCAGGGATCGAGGATCGTGGCCTGCCACGCCGTGACCGTGAAGGAGCACGCGTGATCACCGGGACCGGCATCGTCAAGACGTACAGGCAGCGTGGCAGCGTGCTCGCCGGGCGGGAGGTGCGGGCGCTGCGCGGGGTCGACTTCGCCATCCCCAAGGGCGGCGCGGCCTCCTTCATCGGCGAGTCCGGGTGCGGCAAGACCACGCTCGGGCGGATCATCGCGGGGCTGGAGACGTACGACGAGGGCGAGATCGTCATCGGCGACGTGCCCATGTCGGGGCTGAAGCAGAAGAAGCGGCAGCCGTACTTCCGCAAGATCCAGATGATCCACCAGGACCCGTACTCGGCGCTGAACCCGACCCGTACGGTCCACCAGGCGCTGCACGCGCCGCTCAGCCTGCGGGCCGGGCAGACCGGGCGGTCGAAGGAGTGGATCGAGGAGCGGGCCGCCGAGGTGCTGTCGCTGGTGGGCCTGGACCCTGGCTCGGTGCTGTCGCGCTACCCGCACCAGCTGTCGGGCGGCATGCGGCAGCGGGTGGTCATCGCCCGCGCGCTGACCGTCGACCCGGAGATGCTGGTCGCCGACGAGGCCGTCTCGATGATCGACGTCTCCCTGCGGCTCGGCATCCTGGCGCTGCTGAAGGACCTGCGCGAGCGGCTGGGCGTGAGCGTGCTGTTCATCACCCACGACGTCGCCACGGCCCGCTACATCGGCGACGACGGCGAGCTGTACGTCATCTACCGCGGCCAGGTCGTGGAGCGCGGCCCGGTCGACACGATCATCGCCGACCCGGTGCACCCGTACACGCAGTCGCTGCTGTCGGCCATCCCCGTGCTGCACGGTCTGGAGGAGCCGGGCGAGCAGCCGGTGACGCCGCTGGAGTCGCTGGACGAGAGCCAGTCCGACGAGGGCTGCCTGTTCGTCCGCCGCTGCCCGTTCAGGGGCGAGCGGTGCGCGGGCGAGCGGCCGCTGCTGCAGGTCACCGAGGGCGTGCCGCAGGAGCACGCGTGCTTCTACCCCGAGCGGCGCAGCGTGATCGCGCGCCCGATGAGCGAGGTGTGATGTCCCACGCCGTGCGCCGCGCGGATCCGGCGGAGGCCGCCGGGGTGGCCGCCGCCGCGCTGACCCTGGACGCGCCCGAGGCTCCC
>JABFVJ010000031.1 GCA_013362835.1 Nonomuraea sp.
GACTCGACCGTGTGGGCGCCCAGGGTCGCGGGCGGGGTGGCGCGCAGGCGGTCCATCGCGTCGGCGATCAGCGACAGGTCGTCCACCCGGAAGCTGAGCTGGGACGTCGCGTGCAGCCCGTAGCGTCTGGCCTGGGCGTCGAGGAGGTCGAGCAGGGTACGGCCGTCGCGCTTGGCGGCGGCGGCGATGGCGGCCACGGTGAGGGCGGCGCCGATGCCGTCCTTGTCGCGGACCGGGAGGCCGACGTTGGAGCCGACGCTGTAGCCGATGGCCTCCTCGTAGCCGAAGACCAGGCCCTCGCCCGCCTTGATGATCCACTTGAAGCCGGTCAGCGTCTCGCCGTAACGCACGCCGTGGGCCTCGGCGATCTTGCGCAGCAGGGTCGAGGAGACGATCGTGGTGGCCACCATGCGGTCGCCCGTGGTGTGGGTGATCACGTGTTCGGCCAGCAGGCCGCCGACCTCGTCGCCGGTCAGCATGCGGCAGCCGCCGCCCGGCAGCGGCACGCCGACCGCGCACCTGTCGGCGTCGGGGTCGTTGGCGAGGACCAGATCGGAGCCGAGCTTGGCGGCCAGCGCGACGGCGAGGTCCATCGCCCCCGGCTCCTCCGGGTTGGGGAAGGCCACCGTGGGGAAGTCGGGGTCGGGGTTGCGCTGCTCCTCGACGGCCATCGGCGTCTCGAAGCCCGCCGCCAGGAAGGCATCGGTCAGCGTCGCCGAGCCCACCCCGTGCAGCGGCGTGTACGCCACCCGCAGGTCACGCGCGTCGCCCAGCGGCAGCCCCGTGACCGCGTCGATGTAGTCGTCGAGGATGCCCTCGCCCAGCTCGGTGATGGTGCCGGGGCCGTCGAGGGGGAGCTGGTCGACCCGGCCCACGGCGTCGATGGCGGCCGAGATCTCGCTGTCGATCGGCGGCACGATCTGCGAGCCGTCGCCCCAGTAGACCTTGTAGCCGTTGTCCCTGGGCGGGTTGTGGCTGGCCGTGACGGTCACGCCCGCGTCGGCGTCAAGTTGGCGTACGGCGAACGCCAGGACGGGGGTGGGCAGCGGGCGCGGCAGCAGCGAGGCGTGCACGCCCGCGCCGGTCAGGACGGCGGCCGTGTCCCTGGCGAACACGTCGGACTTGTGCCGCGCGTCGTAGCCGATCACCACGTGCTTGCCGGGGCCGAGCACCCGGGCGAGGCCGGCGGCGGCGCGCATGACGGTGACGCGGTTCATCCGGTTGGGGCCCGCGCCCAGCTCGCCGCGCAGGCCGGCGGTGCCGAACTCCAGCTTGGCCTGGAAACGGTCGCGCAGGGCGGGCAGGTCGCCGGTCTCCAGGAGGGCGGAGAGCTCGGCCCGCGTGTCGGGGTCGGGATCCTGGGCCAGCCACTGGCGGGCGCGCCGCACCAGGTCGGCGTCCACGGCGGAGAGCGGAAGGTCCTCGTCGGGTCCTGAGGTGGTCACAGGTGGTCGACCACCTTGGACAGCAGGACGCCCATGCGGGCGGCCGTGGCGCGGCCCACTTCGAGGACCTCCTCGTGGTTGAGCGGCTCGCCGGACAGGCCCGCCCCCGGGTTGGTGACCAGGGAGACGCCGAGCACCTCCAGGTTGGCCTCGCGGGCGGCGATGGCCTCAAGGACGGTGGACATGCCCACCATGTCGCCCCCGAGCGTGCGCAGCATCCGGATCTCCGCCGGCGTCTCGTACGTCGGCCCGCGGAAGGCCACGTAGACGCCCTCGGAGAGGGTCGGGTCGATCTCGCGGACCAGGGCGCGCAGGCGGCGTGAGTAGACCTCGGTGAGGTCGATGAACGTGGTGCCGGTGATCGGGTTGGCGCCGGTCAGGTTGATGTGGTCGCTGATCAGGACCGGGTCGCCGACGTTCTGGGTCTCGGGGCGCAGGCCGCCGGCGGCGTTGGTGAGCACGAGCGTGCGCACGCCCGCCGCGGCCGCCGTACGGACGCCGTGGACGACCGCGTCGACCCCCAGGCCCTCGTACAGGTGCGTACGGCCGAGGAAGATCAGCGCGTGGCGGCCGGACGAGGTGCGCACGACGCGGATCTTGCCGCCGTGCCCGGCCACGGCGGGGGCGCGGAAGCCGGGCAGATCGGTGAACGGGATCTCGGCCACGGTCTCGCCGATCGCGTCGGCGGCGGGAACCCACCCCGACCCCATGACGAGCGCCACGTCGAAGGTGTCGAGGCCGGCGGCTCGGGACAGGGCCGCGGCGGCCTCGGTGGCCAGGGTGTATGCGTCGTTGCTCACATCTCAGTAGTTTAGGAGCAGCCTGTCCAGGACCCGCACTCCGAACTGCAGCGCGTCGACCGGCACCCGCTCGTCCACGCCGTGGAACATCGACGCGAAGTCCATGTCGCCGGGCAGCCGCAGCGGCACGAACCCGAACCCGCGCACCCCGAGGTCGGCGAAGAACGTCTTGTTGTCGGTGCCCCCCGACATGCAGTACGGCACCGCCCGCGCCGTCGGGTCCTCGGCCTTCAGCGCCGCGATCATCGACTCGACCAGCGCGCCGTCGAACGTCGTCTCCAGCGCGATGTCGTGGTGGATGAACTCGCGGCGCACGTTCGGCCCGGTGAGCGAGTCGACGGTCTTGAAGAACTCCTCCTCGAAGCCGGGCAGGAACCGCCCGTCGACGACGGCGGTGGCCTGGCCGGGGATCACGTTGGACTTGTAGCCGGCGTCGAGCTGGGTCGGGTTCGTGGTGTGGCGGAGCGTCGCGCCGACGAAGCGGACCAGCGGCCCGAGCTTGTCCAGCAGCGGGGCCGGGTCGCCCTCGTCGAACGGCAGCCCGAACGCGTCGGCGATCTCGGTGAGGAACTGCCGCACGGTCGGCGTGTACGTCAGCGGCCACTCGTGCGCGCCGAGTCTGGCCACGGCCTTGGCGACCTCGGTGACCGCGTTGTCGGAGTTGAGCATCGAGCCGTGGCCCGCCGTGCCGTCGGCGATCAGCTTCATCCAGGCCAGGCCCTTCTGGGCGGTCTCGATGAGGTAGAGCCGGAGCGAGGGGTCGACCTCCAGCGAGTAGCCGCCGACCTCGCTGATCGACTCGGTCACGCCCTCGAACAGCTCGGGGTTGTTGGCCGTGAGGTACTTGGCGCCGTACACGCCGCCCGCCTCCTCGTCGGCGACCCAGGCGAAGACGATGTCGCGGCGCGGCTTCCTGCCCTCGCGCTTCATCTGGCGCAGCACGGCCAGCATCATCGCGTCCATGTCCTTCATGTCCACGGCGCCGCGGCCCCAGATGTAGCCGTCCTGGATCTCGCCGGCGAACGGGTCGACCGACCAGTCGGCGGCGTTGGCGGGCACCACGTCGAGGTGGCCGTGGACGAGCAGCGCGGGCAGCGACGGGTCGGAGCCCTCGACGCGGGTGACGACGTTGCCGCGGCCCGGCTCGCTCTCGACGTACGTGGAGTCGATCCCGACCTCGGACAGCCTGGCCATGACGACCTCGGCCGCGGCCCGCTCGCCGGGGCCGCTGCCGTCCCCGTAGTTGCTGGTGTCGACGCGGATCAGCTCCACGCAGAGGTCGGCGACTTCCTTCTCGGCAGGTGTCATGGCGTTCTCTCCAGGGTGAGCAGTCCGGACTTGTGGAGGTGTCCGCGTTTGTAGGCGCGGGTGATGAGGGTCAGGTCGCTGTCGGTGATCTCGTCGAGCCGGCCGAGCACGTCCGTCATGAAACGGTAGAGGTCGGCCTCGTGGCCCACGGCCACCTGGACGATGAGGGAATGGGTGCCCGAGGTGGCGGCGCAGTAACGCACGTTCGGGTGCGCGGCGAGGCGCCGGCCGGTCTCGTCGAGCCCGTACGGCCGGACCTTCAGCCACAGCATGGCCTCCACCTCCAGCCCGAGCAGCGCGGGCTCGACCTCGGCGCGCGGCAGCAGCAGCCGCCGGTCGATCAGCGAGCTGACGCGGCGGCGGGCGGTCGGCACGGAGACGTCGAGCCGTTCGGCGATCGTGGTGAAGGCGGTCCTGCCGTCGGCGGCGAGCAGTTCGGCGATCTCCTGCTCCAGCGGCGACAGGCCGTCCTCGTCGGGCAGCGACTCGGGCGGCGGCTCCGGGCGCAGCTCGGCGATCTCGGCCTCGGTGAGGAAGGGCGCGTGCCACTCGGCCACGGTCCTGAACGTGTGCAGCACGACCTGGGTCTGCGTCTGCAGCACGCCGTCGATGTCGCTGATCTCGTGGGCCAGGATCGTGTGCAGGTCCTGCCGGGACGCCGGGACCAGCTCGCTGGCCAGGTCGGCGGCGCCGGTCAGCGCGTAGACCGAGCGGGTGTCACGCCGGTCGGTGAGCGCCTTGGCCACCTGGGCGGCCGTGCCGGGCCGCACCTGGACGTGCAGGTGCGCGGGGCGGCCGTGGCCGGTGCGGAGGTCGTCGTAGATCGCGGTGACGCGGACGACGCCGTCGGCGATCAGCCGCTGGAGCCGGCGGGCGACCGTGCGCTCGTGCTCGCCGACGGCCCGGCCGATCTCGCCCCACGAGGCGCGCGGGCTCACCTGGAGAGCGGCGACGAGCCGCCGGTCGAGAACGTCCACCTGCAACCGCTTTCGTGTCGGGTTTGTAAATATATTCCCAGACATTTGACTGTTTCG
The DNA here is from genome assembly GCA_013362835.1 of Nonomuraea sp. The sequence goes on from JABFVJ010000031.1 coordinate 4,588, forward strand.
GTCTACCGAATGCACAGTAAGCCATCACCGCACTGTCAGCAAAGGAGTCCTGCCGTGGCGACATCCCCTGTTGCGCCTTCGCCGCTCGGCATCCCGAAGAGCCGTGTCCGCCAGCTCATGGCCGCCAGCATCGGCAACGTGGTCGAGTGGTACGACTGGTACGCCTACACCTTCCTGGCCACCGTCTTCTCCGCGCAGATCTTCCCCAAGAGCGCGGACAGCAGCCTGGTGCCGTTGCTGAGCTCGTTCGCGGTGTTCGCGGTGGGCTTCTTCATGCGCCCCCTGGGCGGCCTGATCGTCGGCGCGTTCGCCGACAGGTACGGCCGCAAGGCCGCGATGACCTTCACCATCATCCTGATGGGCGCCGGCTCGCTGCTGCTCGGCCTGACCCCCACCTACGAGGCGGTGGGCCTGCTGTCGCCGGTCATCCTGACCCTCGCCCGCCTCATCCAGGGACTGTCCGTGGGCGGCGAGTTCGCCGCCGCCACCACGTTCCTCGTGGAGTCGGCCCCACCCCGCCGCCGCGGCCTGTTCTCCAGCTTCCAGTACGTCAGCACCACCATCGGCCAGCTCCTCGCCTCGGGCCTGGCCGCGGTGCTCACGGCGTCGCTGGTCAAGGAGGACATGAACGCCTACGGGTGGCGCATCCCGTTCATCGTGGGCGCGGTGCTCAGCCTCGTGGGCCTGTGGATCCGCAAGGGCGCCGACGAGACCTCGGCCGTCGCGGAGGAGATCCAGCGCGGCGAGACGCAGCGGCCGGGCATGTTCGAGTTCCTCAGGCATCATCCGCGGTCCGCGCTCACGATCGTCGGCATCACGATCGCCGGCACCGTCGCGTACTACACCTGGACCAGCTTCCTGCCCACCTACGCACAGATCACCGTCTCGTTCGACAAGGCCGAGTCGCTGCAGGTCGGCACGATCTCGCTGGTGTTCTTCATGATCCTGCAGCCGCTGCTCGGCATGTTGTCGGACAAGATCGGGCGTAAGCCGATGCTGATCGCGTTCGGGCTCGGGTTCCTGATCCTGCCGGTGCCGCTGCTCGGCCTGCTCACGGACTCCTTCGCCAGCCTGCTCGTCGTGCAGATGATCGGCATGGTCTTCCTCGGCTGCTTCACCTCGGTCTCGGCCGCGGTGAACTCCGAGCTCTTCCCCACCCGGGTGCGGGCGGCGGGGGCCGGGTTCCCGTACTCGCTGACCGTGGCGATCTTCGGCGGCACCGCGCCGCTGATCGGCACCGCCCTGCAGGAGGCGGACAACCCCGGGCTCTTCCCGTGGTACATGTCGGCGCTCGCGCTGGTCTCGACCCTGGTGTACGTCTTCGTCCTGCGCGAGACCAAGGACCAGCCGCTCCGCTAGGGCAACGAGGTGCAGGGGCGCTCCCGCAGCTCCTTGACGTAGTCGTCGGGGGCGCCCGCACGCTCGGCCGCGTCGGCCAGGCTGCACAGGTAGCGGGCCGAGGGCAGGCCGCCCTCGTAGCCGTCGAGCACGTAGAACCAGGCCACGACCTCGCCGTCGAGCGTCTGCACCCGCAGCCGCACCTTGTGGTAGGCCCCGCGGACGGCGCCCTCCCACTGGTCGAGCGAGGTCTCCTCCCAGTCGGGCACGTCGTACAGCGCGACGAAGACCTGCTCGCCGGGGTCCTCCACGATGGTGGCGAGCGAGCTCTCCCATCGGGGGTCGGTGCGGCCGAAGGTCAGCCGCCAGCCCGTCAGCCAGCCGACGCCCCAGACCGGGGAGTGCGGGGCACGCATGGCCATCTGCTCGGGGTCCATGTTGGTGCCGTACGCGGCATAAAGTCTGAGATCATTCGGCTTCCCTGATTGATCCGAAAGCCACGCCACGATCCACCCCTCTCGCCGGGTGCTGTTCGTCATCCAGCTACCGCGCCATCCTGCCACGCGGACCCGCCGAGTCGGTCCATCAGTCCGTACGGGAAGCGTGACGTTTTCGCCGGAGTCGAGTGGCGCGCCCGGTTGCGGCTTCGTCGAGCGCGTGCGGGACAATGGGACACGTGACGAGGATCGTGATCATTGGTGGCGGACCAGGCGGCTACGAGGCGGCGCTGGTGGCCGCGCAGCTAGGCGCGCAGGTCACGATGGTCGAGCAGGACGGCCCGGGTGGCGCGTGCGTGCTCACCGACTGCGTGCCGTCCAAGACGCTGATCGCGACGTCCGCGCGCAAGCAGGCGTTGCTCGACGCGTCGTCGCTCGGCGTGTCGTTCTCCGGCGGGCCCGACGGCGACGCCGGGGTGGTCGGCGTCGACCTGCCGCTCGTCAACAAGCGGGTCAAGGAGCTGGCCCAGGCCCAGTCGGCCGACATCGCCGCGCGGGTCGAGGCCGAGGGGGTCGAGATCGTCAGGGCGCGGGGGCGGCTGGTCGACCCGCAGGTGGTGCGGGCGGGCGACCGTACGATCAGGGCCGACGTCGTGCTCGTGGCCACGGGGGCGACCCCGCGCGTGCTGCCGGGCGCCGAGCCCGACGGCGAGCGCATCCTCACCTGGCGTCAGCTCTACGACCTGGAGGAGCTGCCCGAGCACCTGATCGTGGTCGGCTCGGGCGTGACCGGCGCGGAGTTCGCCGGCGCCTACCGCTCGCTCGGCGCGGAGGTCACGCTGGTCTCCAGCCGCGACCGCATGATGCCCAACGAGGACGCCGACGGCGCGGAAGTGCTCGAAGAGGTCTACCGCCGGCGCGGCATGAACGTCATGGGCCGCTCGCGCGCCGCCTCGGTCAAGCGCACGCCCGACGGCGTGGTGGTGACGCTGGAGGACGGCCGCACGGCCGAGGGCTCCCACGCGCTGATGACGGTCGGCATGGTGCCCAACACCTCGGGCATCGGCCTGGAGGAGGCCGGGGTCCAGCTCGACAGGAACGGCTTCGTCAAGGTCGACAAGGTCTCCCGCACGTCCGCGCCCGGCGTCTACGCGGCCGGCGACTGCACCGGCGTGCTCATGCTGGCCTCGGTCGCGGCCATGCAGGGCCGCATCGCCGTGTGGCACGCGCTGGGCGAGGCCGTCCAGCCGCTGCGCCTCGCCACCGTGGCCTCCAACATCTTCCCCGACCCCGAGATCGCGGCCGTCGGCGTGGCGCAGCGTTCGATCGAGGCGGGCGAGATCGAGGCGAACGTGGTCAAGCTGCCGCTCGCCACCAACGCGCGGGCCAAGATGCAGGGGTTCAACGACGGGTTCGTCAAGCTGTTCTGCCGCCCCCACACCGGCATCGTGCTCGGCGGCGTGATCGTGGCCCCGCGCGCGTCGGAGCTGATCCTCGCGGTCTCGCTCGCGGTGCAGCAGCGGCTCACGGTCGACCAGGTCGCCCACACGTTCGCGGTCTACCCGTCGCTGTCGGGCTCGATCACCGAGGCCGCCCGCCGCCTCATGCAGCCCGAGGCCGGGATCAGCATCTAGCTCCGCGCACGTCTCCGAGCCGTACGGGTCCTCGTGGCCCGTACGGCATTTTCGTGTGCGCTGATTTCGGATGGACTTCAAACTAACCTGTTGACCTTTGTTGGTATGGAAGCCAAACTAATTCACGAGTTTGGGTCAGTCGTGAGAAGGAGCTTCCATGCCCTATCGCCCACCGTTGGTCGCGCACGAGTACTTCGTCGCGGACCCGCCCGAGCTGCCGGTTCGTGAGCGCGGCGAGGGCGGGCTGTCCGCGTTGACCGTGGCCGAGCTGGTCGCGGCGGACGGCGCCGAGGTGATGCTGAAGGCGGTCACGACGGCGGACGAGACGCTGATCGTCCAGGTGGGCGTGGCCGGCGAGGGCGTCATCCGGGTGCGGCTGTCGCAGGACGCCACCGCGCGCCCGCGCTCGGAAGGCGCCATCTCCCTGGTACGGCCGGGCTCCTACGCGGGGGCGCGGATCGTACGGGACGACCCGATCGTGATCGACGCGGGCTCGTTGCGGGCCGAGCTCAGCCTCGCGCCCTTCCACTTGCGCTTCACCGACGCCGCCGGGGAGACCCTGGTCGAGCAGGACCGGGGGCACACCGACATCAGCGGCCGCCTGCGTACGCTGCCGTTCGGCCGGTCGTCGGCGGGTGGGGTGGCGGTCGCCTACCACGAGAGCTTCGCGGCGGCGCCGGACGAGGCGTTCGCCGGGTTCGGGGAGTCGTTCGCGCGGCTGGACAAGCGCGGGCAGCGGCCGCTCATGTGGAACTTCGACGCCTTCGGCGCCGAGTCGCAGCGCGCCTACAAGAACATCCCGCTCTACCTGTCGAGCAGGGGATACGGCGTGCTGGTCGACAGCGGCGCGCCGGTCGAGTTCGACGTGTGCCAGTCCACGCACAGCGTCGTGCAGATCGTGGTGCCCGACGACGTCATGGACTACTACGTGCTGGCCGGGCCGACGCCGTCGCAGGTGCTCGACCGGTACGACGGCCTGACCTCGCGCCCTTCGCTGCCCCCGAAGTGGGCGTTCGGGACCTGGATCTCCTCCGGGTTCTGCGTGGACAGCCAGGAGCGGGTGCTGAACCGGGCGCGCACGATCAGGGAGCGCGGCATCCCGTGCGACGTGCTGCACCTGGACACGTACTGGCAGGCGGACGGGCACTGGTCGGACCTGCGCTGGGACCCGGTGAACTTCCCCGACCCGGACGGCATGCTGGCCGAGCTGGACGGGATGGGGTTCAAGGTCTGCCTCTGGATGAATCCGTATATTTCCCACCTCAGCCCGACCTTCGCCGAGGCCGCTGCCGCCGGATATTTCCTGAAAAACCAGGAAGGCGAGCCCTACGTCGCCGACTGCTGGCACGGCTCCTTCCCGGCCTGCGGGATCGTCGACTTCACCAACCCGGCCGCCGTCGCCTGGTTCAAGGACCTGCTGCGCCCGCTGCTCCGCCAGGGCGTGGCCGCCTTCAAGACCGACTTCGCCGAGGGCGTGCCCGCCGACGCGCTCGCCTGGAACGGCATGACCGGCACCGACCTGCACAACGTCTACACGCTGCTCTTCAACGACCTCGTCACCGAGGTCACCCGCGAGGTCAACGGGCACGAGCTGGTCTGGGCGCGCTCGTCGTACCTGGGGGGCCAGCGCCACAGCGCGCAGTGGGGCGGCGACACCTACACCAGCTACGCCGCCATGGGCAGCACGCTCAGGGGCGGGCTCGCGCACGGCCTGTCCGGGGTGCCGTTCTGGAGCCACGACGCCGGCGGCTTCACCGGCCGCCCCACCGACGACCTGTACGTCCGCTGGACCCAGTTCGGCGCCCTGTCGCCGCTGCTGCGCCTGCACGGCACGACCACCCGCGAGCCGTGGGAGTTCCCGGAGGTCGAGGAGCAGGCCGTGGCCGCGCTGCGGCTGCGTTACCGGCTCATGCCCTACATCTACTCGGCGGCCGTCGAGGCCGCGCGCACCGGCGCGCCGATGATGCGCGCGATGTGCGTGGACTTCCCCGACGACCCGGTCGCCTGGCAGGCCGACCTGCAGTACCTGCTCGGCCGCGACCTGCTCGTGGCCCCCATGACCGCGCCGGAGGGCGAACGCCAGGTGTACCTGCCGCGCGGCCAATGGGTCGACTACTGGACGGGCGACCTCCTCGAAGGCTCCCGCTACGTCCGGGTACGCAAGCCGCTGGAGCAGATCCCGCTGTTCGTCCGGTACGGCGCGCTCATCCCGTTCACCGCCCCTGGTGACACCGTGGACGTGCCCTCCGAGATCACTCTCGTCGCCTTCGGGGGCGGCGACGGCACTGCCGAGATCCACGACGCGGACGGCGTGACGGTCGCCACCGCGACCAGGGACGGCGACGTGCTGCGTGTCGCCGTCACCGGCCCGAAGCGGGTCACCGGGGTCGAGATCGCCCCGGTGGCCGGAGCTCCCACTCGGGCCGTCATTCAGTAACACCCCCTGGAGGGACGATGATCAGATTGAGAAGCGCCGCGGTGCTGGCCGCCGCCGCGCTGGCCCTTGCGGCGTGCGGCTCGGGCTCGGGTTCGGAGAACAAGCCCGCGGCGAGCAACGAGCCGCGCACACTCAAGCTCTGGCACTACGAGACGGCCGACAGTGCGATGGGCAAGGCGTGGGCCGAGGCCATCAAGAAGTTCCAGGCCACGCACCCGGGCGTGACGGTCACGTTCGAGGAGAAGGGCTTCGAGCAGATCCAGAAGACGGCCTCGATGGTGCTCAACTCCGATGAGGCGCCCGACATCATGGAGTACAACAAGGGCAACGCGACCGCCGGCCTGCTGTCCAAGCAGGGCCTGCTCACCGACCTGAGCGAGGAGGCCGGCAAGCGCGGCTGGGACAAGCTGCTGCCCGGCGGCCTGCAGACCACCGCCAAGTACGACGACCGCGGCGTCATGGGCTCCGGCAAGTGGTACGGCATCCCGAACTACGGCGAGTTCGTGATGGTCTATTACAACAAGGACCTGTTCGACAAGCACCAGGTCAAGGTGCCGACCACGTACGAGGAGCTCACCGCCGCGCTGGACACGTTCGTCAAGGCCGGGGTGACCCCGATCTCCAACGCCGGCGCCGAGTACCCGGCCCAGCAGATCTTCTACCAGCTCGCGCTGACCAAGGCGCAGAAGCCGTGGCTGGAGGCGTACCAGTCCTACAAGGGCAAGGTCGACTTCCACGGCCCCGAGTTCACCTACGCGGCCGACACCTTCGCCGACTGGGTGAAGAAGGGCTACATCGACAAGAAGTCCTCCGGCCTGAAGGCCGAGGACATGGGCGTGGCCTTCATGAACGGCAAGTTCCCGATCATGATCAGCGGAAGCTGGTGGTACGGCCGCCTCGCCTCCGAGATCAAGGACTTCGAGTGGGGCCACTTCCTCTTCCCCGGCGCCACGATGTCGCCCGGTTCGAGCGGCAACGTCTGGGTCGTCCCTGAGAAGTCGGAGAACAAGGACCTGGCCTACGACTTCATCGACATCACGATGAGCAAGGACATCCAGAACCTGCTCGGCAACTCCGGCGGCGTGCCCGTGGCCGCCGACCCGGCCGCGATCACCGACCCCAAGTCCAAGGAGCTGATCGAGAGCTTCAACAAGCTGACCAGCGCCGACGGCCTCGCCTTCTACCCCGACTGGCCGGCGCCCGGCTACTACGACGTGCTCGTGGCCGGCGTACAGAACCTCATCAACGGCAGCAAGACCTCCGCGCAGGTGCTCGACGAGATCGCGAAGCCGTACGAGGACAACCTCGCCGACATTGGCAACTAGATGAGGGTGCGCACGAAGGGCTACTGGCTCTACCTGGCCCCCAGCCTGGTGCTGTTCCTGGCCGTGATCGTCGTGCCGTTCCTGATGAACCTGGGCGCGAGCTTCACCCGCTGGTCGGGGGTGGGCACGCCCAGGTGGATCGGGTTCGACAACTACGCCAGGCTGCTGGAGGACGAGCGGTTCTGGCAGTCCTTCCAGCACAACGTGGGCCTGATCGTGGCCATGGCCGTCGTGCCGACCGCGATCGGCCTCGTGCTGGCCGCCGCGCTGTTCGACTACATCGGCAAGAAGTTCGGCAGCCGTACGGCCGCCGCGCTGCGGGCCATGTACTACCTGCCGCAGGTGCTGCCGGTCGCGGTGGCGGGCGTGGTGTGGGGCTGGATGCTGCACCCGTCGTACGGCGCGGTCAACCAGATCTTCGGCCTCGACCTGGACTGGCTCGGCGATCCCGATCTGGCCCTGGCGACGGTGATGGCGGTCATGGTCTGGTTCCAGCTGGGCTATCCAGTGGTGATCTTCATGGCCGGGCTCCAGCGCGTGGACCCGGCCTACTACGAGGCGGCCGACATCGACGGGGCCTCGTGGTGGCGCAAGTTCTGGCACATCACGATCCCGCAGATCCGGCCGGAGATCTTCGTGGTGCTGCTGACCTGCACGATCGCCGCGCTGAAGGTGTTCGGGCCGATCTTCGTGCTGACCCGCGGCGGGCCCGGCAACGCCACGATGGTGCCGTCGTACTTCTCGTACCTGAACTTCTTCCAGAAGAGCAACGTGGGGTACGGCTCGGCCATCGCGACCGTGCTGGCACTGATCATCATCGTGGTCACGTTCCTGTTCCTGCGCGTGCAGGAGCGTGAGTCATGAGGGGCCCCGGCCGTTGGGCGGTGCTGTTCGGGCTGGTCGTGCTGGCCGTCGTCATGGTGTTCCCGTTCGTGATCGTGACGCTGAACGCGGTCAAGTCGCCGGCCGACTACAGCGCCCACGGGCCGCTGAGCCTGCCGGAGGGCATCCATCTCCAGGGGATCGTCGACTTCTGGAACCGGGTCGACTACGGCGGCAAGCTCTGGAACAGCCTGATCATCAGCGCGTCCGTGTCGGTGCTCGCGGTCGTGCTGTCGGTGCTCAACGCGTACGCGCTGGGGATCGGGCGGGTGCGCGGCCGGCTGTGGATCCTCGTGCTGTTCCTGGTGGCCAACACGCTGCCGCAGGAGGCCCTGGCCTACCCGCTGTACTACCTGGCCAAGGCCGTCGGGCTCTACGACACCCGGCTCTCGGTGATCATCGTGTTCACCGTGATCCAGGCGGCGTTCGGCACGTACCTGCTGAGCGCCGTGCTCGGCCAGTTCCCGAAGGAGATCCTGGAGGCGGCGGCGATCGACGGGGCCGGGCGCATGCGCTCGCTCTGGCAGATCGTGGTGCCGATCAGCAGGCCCACCCTGAACGTCCTGCTGATCTTCTTCTTCATCTGGACCTGGAACGAGTTCTTCCTTCCGCTGATCTTCCTGATCTCCAACGACACGCAGACGGTGCCCGTCGCGCTCGGCGTCCTGCAGGGCGAGAAGTACATGGACGCCACCATGTCCAGCGCCTCGGCCCTGCTCGGCGTCGTGCCGGCGATCGCCTTCTTCCTCATCTTCCAGCGCACGCTGACCAGAGGTGTCACGGTCGGCGCCATCAAGTGACGGAGACTCCATGCGTCCAATCCCGTTATTGGCGACCCTCACGCTCGCCGCGTCCCTCCTCGCGGCGCCCGCCCACGCGGCGGAGAGTTACCCGTTCCAGAACCCGTCGCTGCCCCTGGAGCAGCGGATCGGCGACCTGCTCGGGCGGCTCACCCTTCAGGAGAAGCTGGGCCTGCTGCACCAGTCGCAGGCCGCGATCCCGCGTCTCGGCATCGGCTACCACAAGAACGGCACCGAGGCGCTGCACGGCGTCGGCTGGTCCAACGACCTCAACGACGGCTGGAAGCAGAAGTTCGCAAGCGGCACGGTGTTCCCGCAGGCCGTGGGCCTGGCCAGCACCTGGGACCCGGAGCTGATCAAGAAGGTGGGCTCGGCGGTCGGCGACGAGGCACGCGGCTACAACGCCGTCGATCCCACGCTGTGGGGGCTCCAGGTGTGGGCGCCCGTGGTCGACCTGCTGCGCGACCCCCGGGCCGGGCGCAACGAGGAGGGCTACTCCGAGGACCCGTACCTGACCGGGGCGATCTCCACCGCGTACGGCAAGGGGCTGCAGGGTGACGACCCCTTCTACCTGAAGACCGCGCCGGTGCTCAAGCACTACCTGGCCTACAACAACGAGACCGACCGCAGCCTGTCCTCCTCCAACCTGACGCCCAAGCTCAAGCATGAGTACTACGAGCAGGCGTTCAAGGCGGCGATCTCGGCCGACGCGGCGACCGGGGTGATGGCGTCGTACAACCTGGTCAACGGGCGGCCCAACCACGTCAACCCCGACCTCGGCACCACGGTCAGGTCGTGGACCGACAAGACGTTGTACAACGTCAGCGACGCCTGGGGTCCGCACGCGCTGACCGACCTGGAGAAGTACTACGACGACAAGCCGACGGCGTTCGCGGCCGTGCTCAAGGCCGGGCTCGACAGCTACACGATCGACGACAGCAACGCCGCGCCGCTGGCCGGCTACCTGACGACCGCGCTCGACAAGGGCCTGATCACGCAGGCCGACGTGGACAAGTCCGTACGGAACGTGCTGTCGGTACGGTTCCGGCTCGGCCACTTCGACCCCGACGGCGGGCCGTACAAGAAGATCACCAAGGACGTGATCAACAGCCCGGCGAACCAGAAGCTCAACCGGGAGGCCGCCGCGAAGGCGGCGGTGCTGCTCAGGAACTCCGGCACGCTGCCGCTGCGCCAGGTGAAGTCGGCGGCCGTGGTCGGGCCGCTCGCCTCGACGCTCCACCGCGACTGGTACTCCGGGCAAATGCCGTACCAGGTGACACCGCTCGACGGGATCAAGGAGCGGGTCGGCGACGTCGCCACCAGCGCCGGCCTGGAACGCATCGCCCTCAAGCACCTCGACTCCGGCAAGTACGTCACCGCCACCGGAACCGGCCCGAACGACAACGCGGCCCTCACCGACACCGCCCCCACGGCGGCCTCCCAGTGGGACCTGACCGACTGGACCGGCGGCGTGTCCACGCTGCGCAACGCGGGCAACGGCAAGCTGCTCGGCGGCGACTGGCGCTCGCTCGACACCGACGACGCCGACCCCGACGGCTGG
>JABFVJ010000168.1 GCA_013362835.1 Nonomuraea sp.
CGATCCCGCGCTCGGCGCGGTGCAGCGCGACGAGCTCCGCCGCGCCCGCGCCGCGATCGCCGCCCGCCTCGGGCAACTGCGTCCCGGCTGGTCGCCCGCCCGGCTCGACGGCGTCGCCACGCTCGTCGCCGCCGCGATCGACGGGCTGATGCTGCACCACATGATCGACCCCGACCTTCCCGTCGGCGAGGCGCTGTCGGCGGTGGAAGCCCTGCTGGAGGAGGAGACACCGTGATGGAGATCGTCAAGAGACCCGGCCCGCCGACCGGGCTGCGCCGCCGCCTGTGGCGCCTGCCCATCCTGCTGTACCGTCTGGGCCTCGGCCCGCTGCTCGGCCACCGCGTCATGCTGCTCACGCACCTCGGCCGCGTCTCGGGCCTGCCCCGCCGGGCCGTCATCGAGGTCGTCCTGCACGACGCGCAGGGCTACGTCGCCGCCTCCGGCTTCGGGCCGCGCGCCGACTGGTACCGCAACGTCCTGGCGCACCCGGAGGTGACCGTCCAGGTGGGCGGCCGGGTCCACCGGGTGACGGCCAGGCCCCTCACGACCGACGAGGGCGCCGAGATCATGGCCGCGTACGCCCCCCGCCACCCGGCCGCCGCCCGCCGGCTCTGCACGATCATGGGCTTCGCGGTGGACGGCAGCGTGGCCGACTACCGCGAGGTCGGGCGGCACATCCCCTTCGTCCGCTTCACGCCGTAGGGACGACGGGAGCGCGCGGGTGCAAGCCCGCATCAATCCGCGCGCAAGGTGACATCTCTACCGTCGGAGCGTGTCCAGACGACAGGTTCTCGGCGGCGCCGCCCTCGCGGCGGCCGCGACGCTCGCCCTCATCTCCGCCCCGGCCTCCGCCGCGGCCCCCGCGCCCGGCAAGGTGGCGAACAAGCTGTTCGACGCCTGGCTCGCCGCCGACCACACCGCCGCGGCGAAGGTCGCCACCCCCGCCGCCGTCACGACCATCTTCACGTACGCCTACCGCGCCCCCGACCGCTTCGACGGATGCACGGGGAACGTGTGCCGCTTCGTGCACACCAGCGTCCGGGTGCCCGGCGGGCTCGACGGCATGGCCATGGTCGTGACCGGCCCCAAGGTCGCCAAGGTCTACCTGTCGCGGCACCTCACCAAGCCGTCCGCCGTGGCCAAGCACCTCTTCGGAGCCTGGAAGCACGGCGACAGGTACGCCGGCCTGGAGGTCGCCACCAAGGGCGCGGTCAAGACCCTCTTCAAGGTCACGTACGACCCCCGAGGCGTCACCCACTTCTTCCAGGGCTGCACGAAGGAGCCCAAGGGTTACGCCTGCGCCTACTCGTACGAGGGCGGCGCGATGTTCATCCACGTCGGCGGCTCGAAGACCACCGGCTACGAGGCCCGCTCGATCTCCTACCTCGCCGACTGAGCCCGCGGTTGCCGATCTGGAACGACGGCACCGCGAGGATCGAGGTCGAGGGCCCGTTCGCGGCCGGCACGACGTTCGCGATGACCGCGCAGGTGCTGCGCAGGCTTGAGGACAAGGGCTGATCCGGCCGGCACGACGTTCGCGATGACCGCGCAGGTGCTGCGCAGGCTTGAGGACAAGGGCTGATCCGGCCGGCACCCGGGCCGAGCTGCTGCGCGTCCCCGGCGCCGGGCCGGTCAGCGGGTCACCGGGAGCGGCCCCCGGTCGGGGGTGAAGAGCTGGTCGTCGAGGTGGTCGACGGCGTAGTCGATCGCCCCGGTGACCACGCACTCGTCGCCCAGGGTTGAGGCGCGCACCTCGGGCATACGCATGCACCGGCGTTCCAGCCTGTCGCGCAGCGGCCCGAGCAGGACGTCGGCCGAGCGGGAGAACCCGCCGCCCAGCACCACCACTTCCGGGTCGAGGAGGAGGACCATCGCGGCGGTGCCGACGACGAGGTCGTCGATGTACCGCCCGACCGCGTCCAGCGCGACCGGGTCGCCGTTCCTGGCGGCGGCGAGGGTGTAGCCCGCCGCGTCCTCCGGCGGGGTGCCCTCGGGGACCGACGCGCAGGTGTTCAGGTGCTCGGGGGCGTCGAACCAGCGGGACTCGGGCAACATCGAGATCTCCCCCGAGGCCGCGCCGAACCCCCTGTGCACCTTCCCGCCGATGATCAGGCCCGCGCCCATGCGCCTGCCGACGTGCAGGAACACGACGTCTTTGGCGCCGCGGGCCGCGCCGCGCCGGTGCTCGGCCATGGCGGCGAGGCGGCTGTCGTTCTCGATCAGCACCTGGCAGGGGAAGATCTCCCGCAGCTTGCCGGCCAGGTCGAGGTCGCGCCAGGCGGGCACCGCGGCGGAGTAGACGACCCGGCCCTCGACGTCGATCACGCCGATGGTGCCGAAGGCGATGGTCCACACGTCCTCGATCGTCGTACGGCTGAGCGCGAGGCAGCCGGAGACCGCGCGTTCGATCGCGGCGAGGCGTTCCTCCAGGGAGGCGTCGAGCTGCACCGGCTGCCGGGTCTCGGCCAGGATCTCGCCGTCGAGGTCGGACAGGGCGGCCCGGATGTTGTAACCCCCTATGTCGACGCCCACCAGATAGCCGCTGTCGGCGCGGAAGCGGTAGCGGCGGGCGGGCCTGCCCATGGTGCCGGGGCTCGGCGGCACCTCCTCGACCCAGCCCAGCTCCATGAGCTCGTCGGCGACCTCCTTCATGGAGGGACGCGACAGGCCGGTGCGCTCGGCCAGCGCGGACAGGGTGAGCGGCCCCGCCCTGCGCAGCGCCCTGATGGCGGTCAGGGAGTTGAGCTGCCGCAACCGGGACAGGTCGCCACCGCGTAGGTCCGCCATCACCCTCCTTAATGTAGGTCTCCTCCGTAAGCTCTAGATTATGCCAGCGCCAGAGCGGTGATCACAGAGCTGACCGGCCCTCTGTTTCGCGAAATATGGGCATTGACCCTCCAACCAGGCCAGTGCTACTAATGAAGCGCTCCTTCGTAAGTTGAGAGGAATGAGGACTGATGTCGTTCACTGACATCGGCGAGGTCCGGTGCCGTCCCGATGAGGCGCGGGTGTTCGAGCACGGCTGGCAGTCGTGGAGCCCCACCGGCGCCTACCGGCTGGACGACAGCCCGCCACGCCCCGCCGACGAGACGATCCAGATCCTCTGCTACCGGCCGGAGACGCCGGTGCCCGAGGGCGTCTTCCAGGGTGAGGGGCTGCTGGCCGTCGACCCCGGTGACGGGGCCGTCGAGCTGTGGTCCGCGCCGGACCCGCTCCACGTGCCCTCGATCAGGGCGCGGCGCGTCGACGGCGACCGCCTGGTGATCTCCGCCGACGGCCCGGTCCGCCACCACCGCGCCGAGGGCGGCCTCGACGCCGCCTTGCGCGGATGGGCCACGACCGTCGCCGCCGGGCACGCCCCCGCCTCCTTCCCGGCGGTCCCGCCCATGTGGTGCACCTGGTACGGCTACTGGGGCAAGGTCACCGACGCCGACGTGATCGAGAACCTGCGGCTGTCCGAACAGCTGGGCCTCGGCGCGGACATGTTCCTCATCGACGACGGCTACGAGGCGGAGATCGGCGACTGGCTGGAGCCGCGGCCGGAGTTCGGCTCGCTGGCGCGCGCCGTGGACACCGTCGCCGCCGCCGGCCGGCGTACCGGCATCTGGACCGCTCCGTTCCTGGTCGGCCACCGCAGCCGGGTGTTCAGGGAGCATCCGGAGTGGCTGGTCGGCGGCGCGTACGCCGGCCGCATGTGGGACCAGGAGCTCGCCGTGCTCGACGTCACCCACCCCGGCGCCGCCGAGCACCTGGTGAACGTGTTCCGCACGTTCGCCGCCATGGGCATCAGCCACTTCAAGCTCGACTTCGTCTACGCCGGGGCCCTGGCCGGAACCCGGCACGAGGACGTCGACCCGATCACGGCGTACCGGAGGGGCCTGGAGCTGATCCGCGAGGGCGCGGGCCCGGCGGCCACCCTGCACGGGTGCGGCGCGCCGATGCTGCCCAGCATCGGCCTGGTCGACATCATGCGGGTCAGCCCCGACATCGCGCCCACCCTGCACCCCAAGTCCGGCGACATCAGCCAGCCCTCGCAGCTCGGCGCCCGGCTGACCGGCGCGGCCCGCGAGTTCCTGCACGCCCGCTGGTGGGTGAACGACCCCGACTGCATCATGGCGCGCCCCGAGGTGGAGGCCAGGGAGGAGTGGGCCGCCCACATCGAGGCGACCGGCGGCCTGCGCGGCGCGAGCGACCCCATCGCCGCGCTGGACGACTGGGGCCTGGAGACGACCAGGCGGCTCATGGTGCCCACCGCGACGGATCCGTCGTGACCAGCGGCACGCTCCCCGACCTCGACTCGCGCCCCCGCGCCCACGTACGCCCGAAGCCGCGCAGGGGCACCCGGGCCTGGCACGCCTACCTGTTCGTCGGGCCCAGCCTGTTCGGCGTCGTGGCGTTCCTGCTGCTGCCGATGGTGATCGTGCTCGTCCTCAGCCTGTTCGACTGGGAGCTGCTGTCGGCCCCTGAGTTCGTCGGCCTGGACAACTACCGGCGGCTGCTCGGCGACGGCGAGACCTGGCACTCGCTCCTGGTGAGCATCGTCTACGTCCTGCTCTGCATCCCGCTGCAGACCGTGCTCGCGCTGGCCATGGCCATGCTGCTCAACCGCCCGGTCAAGGGCGTCAGGTTCTTCCGTTCGCTGTACGTGGTGCCGTGGATGGCCACGCCGATCGTGCTCGGCCTGATCTGGAACTGGATCTTCGACCCGCGTGCCGGCGCGCTCAACAGCGCGCTCGGGCTGGTCGGCATCACCGGCCCCGACTGGCTGTCCGACCCCGCGTGGGCGCTGCCGGCCGTCGCGCTGGTCAGCGTCTGGCAGCACACCGGCTACAACATGCTGTTCTTCCTGGCCGGCCTGCAGAGCATCCCGAAGGAGCTGCACGACGCCGCCTCGACCGACGGCGCCACCCCGGCGCAGCGGTTCTGGCGGGTCACGTTGCCGCTGCTCAACCCCACGATGTTCTTCGTCACGGTGACGAACCTGATCGGGGCCTTCCAGGTCTTCGACACGGTCTACGCGATGACGGCCGGCGGGCCGGGCCGCAGCACCGAGGTGATCAACTTCCGGATCTTCGAGACGGCCTTCAAACAGTTCGACTTCGGCTACGCCTCCACGCTGTCGATGCTGCTCTTCGTGATCATCCTGGTGGTGACGCTGGCGCAGGTCAGGTTCTTCGGCAAGCGCACGACCTATGACCTGAGCTGAGGGATCACATGACCAAGCGCGTTCTCCTCTACCTCACGCTCGCCGCCGGCGCGTTCGTCTCGATCTTCCCGTACCTGCTCGTGGTGCTGACGGCCGTCAAGACGCAGGCCCAGCTCAGCTCGACCGCGCCCTGGCTGCCGCCGCTGCCGCCGACGGCGGCCAACGTGACCGAGATGCTGAGCGGGGACTTCCCCCGCTACGTGCTCAACACGGGCCTGATGACGGTGGCGCTGACGGTGGGCCAGCTCGTGTTCACCACGTTCGCCGCCTACGCGTTCGCGCGGCTGCGCTTCAGGGGCAGGGACGTGCTGTTCTGGCTGTACGTCGCGACCATGATGGTGCCGAGCGCCGTCACCATGATCCCGCTGTTCCTCATCATGCGGGAGCTCGGCCTGGTCAACACCTGGTACGGCCTGCTCGCCCCCTACGTGCTCGGCACCCCGTACGGCATCTTCCTGATGCGCCAGTTCTTCAAGGGCCTGCCCGCCGGGCTGGAGGAGGCGGCGCGGATCGACGGGGCCGGGCCGCTGGCGATCCTCGTCCGGATCATGCTCCCGCTCTGCCGCCCGGCGCTCGGCACGCTGGCGATCATCACCGTGATCTCCTCGTGGAACAGCTTCCTGTGGCCGCTGATCATCACGAGCGGCGACGAGACCAAGGTGATCACCGTCGCGATAGCCACGCTCAAGTCCGGCATCGGCGTGGACTACAACCTCATGATGGCCGGCAGCCTCATCGCGCTCGCGCCCATGGTGGCCGTCTTCATCTTCTTCCAGAAGCACATCGTCAGGTCGGTGGCTCTCACCGGCCTCAAGTAGAAGAGGTCAGCGAATGTCGCACAACCCCCCGATTCGCTGGGCCGGAGCGCTGCTCGGCGCCGCCCTGCTCACGCTCACCGCCTGCGGCTCGGGCGGCGGCGGTGAGGCGGAGAAGGTCACGTTGACGTACCGGCTCTGGGACGAGCAGCAGAAGGTCGGCTACGAGAAGGTCCTGGCGGCCTTCGAGCAGGCCAACCCGGGCATCGACGTCAAGATCGAGCTGCTGCCGTACGACCAGTACTGGACCAAGCTCACCGCCGACGCGGTCGCCGGCACCGCGCCGGACGTGTTCTGGATGACCCCCACCCAGTTCCCCGAGTACGTCACCAAGGGCGTGCTCGCCCCCGTCGAGTCCGGCGACACGTCCAAGTACCACCAGACCGTCGTCCAGTCGTTCACCTACCAGGACAAGCTGTACGGCGTGCCCAAGGACTGGGGCATCGTCGGCCTGCTCTACAACAAGGACCTGTTCGCCAAGGCCGGCGTCGAGATGCCGGACAAGCTCACCTGGGCCGCCGACGGCTCCGGCACCCTGCTCGACACGGCGCGCAAGCTCACCGTGGACGAGGCCGGCAAGCATCCCGACGAGGCCGGGTTCGACCCCGACAAGGTCAAGACGTACGGGTTCGCCTCCTGGAACCACTACCAGACGCAGTGGATGAACTGGATCAACTCGGGCGGCGGCAAGCTCGTCGACAAGCCGTTCGGGACGTACACCTTCAACGACGCGGCCTCGGTGCAGGCGCTGCAGTTCGGCGTGGACCTGGTCAACAAGCACCACGTCTCGCCGCCCGCCACGCAGACCAACCCGCCGACCGGCAAGGTCACCGACATGTTCAAGGCGGGCCAGGTCGCGATGTTCCCGGCCAACAACGCGCTGCTGCCGTTCGTCGCCCCCGAGGCGACCTTCGAGGTCGGCGTCGCGCTCATGCCCGAGGGCCCGGCCGGCCGCTCGGTCAACCTGAACGGGCTCGCCGAAGCCGTCTACGCCAAGAGCAAGCACCCCAAGGAGGCCATGAAGCTGGCCGCCTGGCTCGGCACCGAGCAGCCGCAGAAGATGATGGCCGACGGCGGCTACATCTTCCCCGCCATCAACAGCCTGGCCCAGGGCTACGTCGACTACTGGAAGTCCAAGAAGCTCGACGTCTCGCCGTTCCTGGAGGAGTCGAAGGGCACGACGTTCCCGCTGCCGATCACGACCGGGTTCACCGGCTTCGAGACCAAGCTCAACCAGATCTTCAACGAGATGTACCTCGGCAAGCTCACTCCGCAGCAGGCCGCCGACCAGGCCGTCACCGAGGGCAACGCCTCCATCAAGTAAGGAAGAACATGATCACCCGGCGCGCGTTGTTCGCCGGGGGCGCCAGCCTGGGAATCTCCGCCGCACTGGGTGCCACACCCGTGCGCGCGGCGGTCCGGCGCGCCCCCGTGTCCGATCCCTTCCAGCTCGGCGTCGCCTCCGGCGAGCCCACGCCCGACGGCGTGGTGTTATGGACCCGGCTCGCCATGAACCCGGTCGCGCTCGACGGCCTCGGCGGCATGCCCGGCCGCCCGGTGCCGGTGCAGTGGCAGATCGCCTCCGACGAGAACTTCAAGCACGTCGTACGCCGCGGCACCGAAGTGGCCAGGCCCGAGTCGGCCCACAGCGTCCACGTGGAGCTCGACGGGCTCCGGCCGGGCGCGGAGTACTTCTACCGCTTCAAGGCCGAGGGCGAGCTCAGCCCGGTCGGCCGTACCCTCACCGCCCCCGCCCCCGGGACGCGCGGCACGCCCCTGAACCTGTCCTTCACCTCCTGCGCCGACTACCAGACCGGCTGGTTCACCCCGTACCGGAGGATGGCCGAGGACCAGCCCGACCTGATCGCCTTCCTCGGCGACTACATCTACGAGTACGGCGACTACAAGTACCCGGTACGCGACCAGGCCGGCGGCGAATGCCTCGACCTCGCCGGCTACCGGCTGCGCCACGCCCAGCACAAGGCCGACCCGGAGTCGCAGCTCGCGCACGCCATCGCCCCCTGGGTCGTGGTGTGGGACGACCACGACATCGAGAACGCCTGGGCCGGGGACGTGCCCGAGCAGCCCGACCCGCCCTTCCTCAAGCGGCGGGCCGAGGCCTTCCAGGCGTACTACGAGAACATGCCGCTGCGCCGCGCGCAGAAGCCGAACGGCTCCTCGCTGCGGCTGCACCGGTCGATCCGCTGGGGCGCGGTCGCCAACCTGCACCTGCTCGACACCCGCCAGTACCGCGACCTGTACGCCTGCACCGGCAAGAGCGGCACGATCGGCCCCGACTGCCAGGAGCGCTTCGCCCCGAACCGCACGATCCTCGGCCAGGAGCAGGAAGCCTGGCTGGACGGCGAGCTCAAGCGCTCGGACGCCACCTGGGACCTGCTCGGCCAGCAGGTCTTCTTCATGGAGATGGACTGGACCAACGGCGAGGGCAAGGGCTACTCCAACGAGGGCTGGGACGGCTACGTCGCCTCCCGCAACCGGCTGACCGCGGCCATCGACGCCTACAAGCGCAACGCGGTCGTGCTCACCGGCGACGTGCACTCCCACTGGGCCGGTGAGATCAAGCGCGACTACCAGGACCCCGAGTCCAAGTCGGTCGCCGTCGAGCTGGTCACCACGTCGGTGACGAGCGCGGGCAACGGCTTCGACGAGTACCCCAACACCCAGATCCTGCTCGATGAGAACCCGCACGTGAAGTTCTTCAACGGCCGCCGCGGCTACGTCCGGACCAAGATCTCCCAGCAGGAGATGAAGGTCGACTTCCGCTCGCTGTCCCGCGTCACCGAGCCCTACGCGCCGGCCTACACCTCCGGCACGTTCGTCATCGAGCCGGGCAGCCCGGCACTCAACCCAGCCTGACGGGACCCCCATGCGTAAGACCACGGCCGCCGTCGCGGCGGCCTTCCTCGCCATGCCGCTCCTGCCCTTACCGAGCGCCGCCGACGCCGTGCTGACCCCGCCGATGGGCTGGAGCAGCCGCGCGCTCGGCTGCTCGGTCTCGGAGTCGTCGGTACGCCAGGCCGCCGACGCCCTCGCACCCCTCGCGCCCCTCGGCTACCGGTACGTCATCCTCGACGACTGCTGGCTGGCCGCCCAGCGTACGGGCGGGGCGCTGGCCCCCGACGCCACGCGTTTCCCCGGCGGCATGCGCGCGCTGGCCGACTACGTCCACGGCAAGGGCCTCAAGCTGGGCCTCAGCCTGTCGGCGGGCACGAAGGCGTGCGCGGGCGGCGGCGCGGGCTCGTACAAGAGCGAGGCCGCCGACGCCGGGCAGGTCAAGAGCTGGGGCGCCGACTACGTCAAGTACGACTGGTGCTCGGTGCCCACGGCCGACTTCCCCGGCCAGAACGTCCAGCAGATCGCCCAGGTCCTCTACCCGCGCATGCGCCAGGCCCTCGGCGACGGCGTCGTGTTCGCCATGAACAACGAGGACGGCAGCACCGTCCCGTGGTTGTGGGGCAAGGACGCCGCCGCCACCACCTGGCGGACCAACGTCTACAACCGGCCCATCCCCGACAGCTACGCCAGCATGGTCGACATCTGGGAGACCAACCAGCTCAGAGCCGAGTACGCGGGCAAGGGCAGCTGGGCCGACCCCGACCTGATCCAGGCCGGGCGCGGCGGGATGACCGAGACCGAGTACCGCACCCAGTTCACGCTCTGGGCCGTGGGCGCGGCCCCGCTGATCCTCCAGGCCGACCCGGCCAAGGCGCCGGCCGCGATCGTCGCCAACCCGAAGGTGATCGCGGTCGACCAGGACCCGCTGGGCGCGCACGGCGCCCTGGTCAAGTCCGACGGCTGGTACCACGTGCTGTCCAAGCCACTGGAGAACGGCGACCGGGCGATCGTGCTGTTCAACGAGAGCGACCGGGCCGCGACGATCTCCACGTCGCTCGGCCGTTCCCGCTACCGCGTCGAGGACCTGTGGACCGGCGCCGTCGCCTCCTCGGGCGGCGGGCTGGCGGCACAGGTGCCCGCGCACGCGGCCCTGCTCTACCGGGTCTCGGAGAGCCGCGAGCAGGCGCCGCCGCTGGTGACGTTCGAGGCCGACCCGCCCGCGTTCCTCGGCGAGGACCGGCCGTCGGTGCTGGAGCCCGGCAAGAGCGCCGACGTCGTCACCCGGGTCACGAACACCGGGGCGACGGCACGGCTGCGCGACGTCGAGGTCACGGCCGCGGCGCCCGAGGGCTGGCAGGTCTCCGCGCGCACCCCGGCGCGTACGGCCAGGCTCGACGGCGGCGAGACGTTCACCGTCACCTGGGCGGTCACCCCGCCCGCGACGGCCGAGCCGAAGAACTACGAGCTCACCTTCACCCAGGGCGGGCAGACCGCCGTGGCCGTCGTGACCGTCGCCCGCGCGCCGGGATCGGGCCGTACGTTCCTGAGCGACGTGGCCTGGACCAGCGCCAAGAACTACTTCGGTCCCGTCGAGAAGGACACCAGCAACGGCGAGAAGGCCGCCGGCGACGGCCGCCCGATCACCATCGAGGGCGTCAGGTACGCCAAGGGCCTCGGCACGCACGCCCCGGCCGACATCGAGTTCTACACCGCCGGCCGCTGCTCGAAGGTCGAGTTCCAGGCCGGGATCGACGACGAGGTCGGCGCGGCCGGCTCGGTCGACTTCGAGGTCTGGGCGGACGGGGGCCGGGTGGCGCACACGGGCGTGCTCACCGGCGCCATGCCCGCCCGCGCGCTCACCGCCGACATCGAGGGCGCCCGGTACGTCCGGCTGGTCGCGACCAACGGCGGCGACAACGCCACCTCCGACCACGCCGACTTCGCCGACGCCGCCATCACCTGCTCGTAAGGAGTTGCCCTTAATGATCGTTCCCAAGCCCGTCACCCTCGGGCACAGGCCCGGCCGGTTCGTCCTCGACCGGCACACCTCGCTGACCGCCGACCCGGCACTCGGCGAGGTGGCCGCCTGGTTGCGCGGCGAACTCGGCCCCCTCACCGGCGCGGAGCTGCTGCCGGGCGGGCGGGGCCCGGAAACGATCAGTCTCGGGCTGGGCGACCTGCCCCCGGAGGCGTACCGGCTGACCGTCGGGGACGACGGGGTCAGGATCGTCGCGGGCGGGGCGGCGGGGGCGTTCTACGCCGCGCAGTCGTTCCTGCAACTGCTGCCCCCCGCCGCCTTCAGGAAGGCGGCGGCGGGCCCGCTCACCGCGCCCGGCGTGCACGTCGAGGACGCGCCGCGCTTCCGTTGGCGCGGCTGCGTGCTCGACGTGGCCCGCCACTTCATGACCAAGCACGAGGTGCTGCGCTTCATCGACCTGCTGGCCATGCACAAGCTGAACGTGCTGCACCTGCACCTCACCGACGACCAGGGCTGGCGCGTCGAGATCCGCCGCTATCCGAAACTCACCGAGGTCGGCGCCTGGCGCAAGGAGAGCCAGACCGGCTGGAACGGCACCATGGACGGCCGCCCCCACGGCGGCTACTACACCCAGGACGACATCAGGGAGATCGTCGCCTACGCCGCCCGGCGGCACGTCACCGTCGTCCCGGAGATCGACCTGCCCGGCCACACCCAGGCCGCCATCGCCGCCTACCCGGAGCTGGGCAACCTCGACACGCCCCTGGAGGTGGGCACGACCTGGGGCATCGGCGAGAACGTGCTCAACGTGGAGGACTCCACCATCGCCTTCTTCCGCGACGTGCTGGAGGAGGTCCTGGAGCTGTTCCCCAGCCCGTACGTGTGCCTGGGCGGCGACGAGTGCCGCAAGGACCAGTGGCGGGCCAGCCCGTCGGCGCAGCGCCGCATCGCCGAGCTCGGCCTGCGGGACGAGGAGGAGCTGCAGAGCTGGTTCGTCCACCAGTTCGACGCGTTCCTGACCGCGCGCGGGCGGCGGCTGGTGGGCTGGGACGAGATCCTGGAGGGCGGCCTCGCCCCCGGGTCCGTGGTGGCCTCCTGGCGGGGCGACCTGGGCGCGGTGGCGGCGGCCCGGCGCGGCCACGACGTGATCAACTGCTCCAACACCCAGGTCTACTTCGACTACCGGCAGGGCCCCGGCGAGGACGAGCCGGTGCCGTTCGGCACGGTGCTGACGCTGGACGACGTCTACGCCTTCGAGCCGATCCCGGCCGACCTGCGCGGCGACCCGGCGGCCCGGCACATCCTGGGCGCGCAGTGCGGCGTCTGGACCGAGCTGATCGACTCCGGCCGGCACGTCGACTACATGGCCTTCCCCCGGCTGGCGGCCTTCGCCGAGACGGTCTGGAGCCCCGCCGAGCGGGACCCGGCCGACTTCCGCGCCCGGCTCGCGGTGCACCTGCGGCGGCTGGAGGCGGTGGGCGTGGAGTACCGGCGCGAGGAGGGCCCGCTGCCCTGGCAGACCAGGCCCGGCGTGCCGGGGCGTCCGGAGGACCCGGTGGAGTGGCAGGCCCAGCTCGCCGCCTGGACCAGCAACCTGCGGGACCTCGCGTGACCGGCACGCCGCGGACGCTCGGCTGGCCCGGCTGCGGCAACGTACGGGACCTGGGCGGGCTGCCCATCGCCGGGGGCGGCCGGACCAGGCCGGGCGTGCTGGTCCGGGGCGACCGGCCGCGCGAGTCGAGCGTGGCGGCGATGCTCGCCCACGGCGTACGGCAGGTCGTCGATCTGCGGTCGCACGCCGAACGCGCCGCCGACCCCGGGCCGCCGGAGCCGCGGATCGTCTGGCGGCACGTACCGGTCCTGCGGGAGGAGGACGCGGTGCTGGAGGAGATGGCCGACACGCTGACCGGCATCTACCGGGCCATCCTCACGCACGGCGCCCGCTCACTCGCCGCCGTCGTCTCGGCCATCGCCCACGCGCCGCCCGGCGCCACCCTCGTGCACTGCCACTCGGGCAAGGACAGGACCGGCCTGGCCATCGCGCTGACGCTCACCCTGGCCGGGGTCTCCCCCGAGGACGTCGCCGCGGACTACGCGCTGACCGCCGCCCGCATGAGCCTCGGCCCCCACCTGGCCGCCCTGGGCAGCGAGGCGCAACGGGCCAGGTCACGCCGTCTGTTCGCCGAGGTCCGCGCGGACACGATGCTCGCCGGCCTCGCCCACCTGGACGACCGGTACGGCGGCGCCACGGCGTACCTGCTGGAGGGCGGCCTGCCGCCAGAGGACGTCGCGCTGCTCCGGGCCCGGCTGACGTCGCCGGGCGCTGTTTGACAGGCACCGTTCGCATCCGGTGGGGGAAATTTTCAGATTTACCCCACTTCGCTCCCTTCCACCAGGGATGATCAAGATCGGCCGCGTGCCCACGGGGGGCGCACCGACCGACTGATTGGAGCGATATGCGAACACGAATCTCCCTGCTCGCCACCGCCTTCGTGGCGCTGGCGGCGTTATTGCCCGTTCCGGCGGCCAGTGCGGAATCGGCCGCCGGCATCACCTGGGCGCCCTGCGAGGAGGAGCCCTCCGCCGAGTGCGGCCGGCTGACCGTCCCGATCGACTGGTCCAAGCCGGACGGGCCGACCGTCGACCTCGCCGTCGCCCGCCGCAAGGCCACCGACCCGGCCGCCCGGATCGGCTCCCTGGTGATCAACCCGGGCGGTCCCGGCGGTTCGGGCGTGGAGGCCGTCTACGGCGCTCCCGGGTCGTACACCGAGGAGCTCCAGCGGCGGTTCGACATCGTCGGCTTCGACCCGCGCGGCGTGGGCCGCAGCAACCCGGTGATCTGCTCGGCGTCGGTGTACAACCAGATGCCGTACACCGTCATGAAGAGCCAGGCCGACTTCGAGGCCTGGGACGCCTTCACCAAGAAGCTGCACGCGGACTGCCGGGCGCGTACCGGCCCGCTCTACGACCACGTCGACTCCGTCGCCGTCGCCCGCGACATGGACGCCCTCCGCGCCGCCCTCGGCGAGGAGAAGCTCACCTACTACGGCATCTCCTACGGCACCCTGATGGGCCAGATGTACGCCGAGCTGTTCCCCGGCCGGATCCGGGCGCTCGCGCTCGACAGCAACATGGACCACAGCCTCGGGCTCAAGGGCTTCTTCGCCACGGAAGCGCTCGCCGTCGAGGACGGGTTCGACCAGTTCGTCGGCTGGTGCGAGCAGGACACCAGTTGCGTCCTGCACGGACGTGACATCCGGGCGATCTGGAAGGACCTGCTGGCCAAGGCGCGGCGGGGCGAGCTGACGTACCCCAGCACCGGGCAGAAGATGACCGAGCTGCAGGTCGTCTACAACGCCGCGCTGGGCAACGAGGGCCCCGACTGGCGCACGTTCAGCGAGGTGATCAACTGGCTGGCCGGCGGGCCGGAGCCCGGGTGGGTGCCGCCGCTGCCGGGCCGCCAGCCGGTCGAGGGCGACGTCGCGTACCTGCCGACCGCGATCCTCTGCCAGGACTACTCGCTCAAGGTGCGGAACTACCGCGAGTACGCCGACCTCATGCGGGCCTCCAACCTCCTGGCCCCCGACACGCGGTACCACCCGTACCCGACCGACGACATGCCGATCTGCCTCAACTCCACGACCACCAACCCGCCGCACGCGCTGCGGTACACCGGCGACGCCCCGATCCTGCTCGGGAACTCGATCCACGACCCCGCCACGCCGTGGATCTGGTCGGCCAACGCGGCCCGCCAGCTCGGCCCCAAGGCGGTGCTGCTCACGTACGAGGGCTGGGGTCACCGCATCTACGGCAAGGACAAGTGCCAGACCGACATCATCGACCAGTACCTGATCTCGCTGACCGTGCCGCCGCACGGCACCCGCTGCGCCGTGGGCACGCCCGAGGCCACGCTCAAGCAGCAGCAGAAGCGCTCCTGGCCGACGGACTCGCTCCCCTGGGGCTCGTCCGTTCCGGCCGCTCTGACGCGCTGAGCCTGAGGTGATCGGGGGCGGGCCCGGCCCGCCCCCGATTACCGCCCCCATGCCGCCGTGTCGCCACCAGCCATTTGCAAGCCGTTGCAAGCAGGTTGCCAGTCCCGTTCGAGATCGTTCTGCCCGTGCTGCGCGTGG
>JABFVJ010000351.1 GCA_013362835.1 Nonomuraea sp.
GGCCAGGGCGCTGCTGCTGGGCCGGGTCAGGGAGGCCATGTCCGGGCGGGCCAAGCCGGAGGCAGCCCCCGCGTTCCCCACGGGCCCGAGCGTCCCGCCGCCCGCGCCGACGCTGCCGCCGCCCGGGGAACGTGCCAGGGCCCGCCGCACCCCGGTCACGGCCCCCAAGTTCCCGCCCGCGGGGGGCGACGGCCGGGGCCGCGAGTCGATCAACGTGCTGCACATCGGCGGCCCGAGGTTCGGCAGGGCGCTGCCCGACCCCGGCGAGCCGTTCACGCCGGAGGACATGCAGGCGCGCATCTGGGCCGACCTGACCGGGATGTACGACCGGGGCATGCCGCGTCCCGACCTCATGGTGGTGAGCGGCGACCTGACCGAGTCCGGCAGCCTGGGGCAGTTCGGGCAGGCCACGCAGTTCGTCACCGACCTGCGGCTGCTGATCGGCCTTGAGCCCCACCGGCTGGTGCTGCTGCCCGGCCCGCGCGACGTCACCAAGGCCGCCGCCAGCGCCTACTTCATGACCTGCGAGGCCGACGACGTCAGCCCGCAGCCGCCCTACTGGCCCAAATGGCGGCATTTCGCCGGCCTGTTCCGCGAGGTCTACCAGGGGCTCGACGACCGGGTGTTCGACGGCGGGCAGCCCTGGACGCTGTTCGAGGTGCCCGACCTGAAGGTGGTCGTGGCGGGGCTCAACTCGACGATGGCGATGAGCCACCTGGAACGCGACGCGTACGCGCTGCTCGGCGAGGCGCAGGCGGCCTGGTTCGCCGAGCGGCTGCGGCCCTATGAGGAGAGCGAGTGGCTGCGCCTGGGGGCGATCGGCCATCCGCCGGCCGCGCTGCGTGACGCGCCCACGTTCGACCGGCTGCTCACCCACCGGCTCAACCTGCTCTTCCACGGCGGCGACCCCGCCCCGGGCGCGCCCAGGCCCGACTTCGCCGCGATCCCGGCGCCGCGCTCGGGCCATCACCAGGTGGTCGAGATCACCCCGCAGGGCATGCGCGTCTGGCGGCCCGACGCCGACAAGCCCGTACGCGCCCAGCACCGCTGGCGGGCCGTACGCGCGCCGTTCACCGGCGAGGCCCCCGCCACGCCGCCGCCCGCGGCCAAGCCGGAGGAGCGCGAGCCGAGCCCGGTGGAGCTGCTGCTCGACCGCATCACCGAGGTGTGCGAGGCGAGGCACGAGCGGGCCAGGATCCGCAGGTTCCCCGACCACCTGGTGGTCACCCACCCCGAGGACGGGTTCGTCAGGCAGCTCATGATCGGCGCGTACGTGGGCGAGCTGACCGAGGCCGCCGCGGGCGACTTCGCCCGCCGGGCCCACGCCGCCGACCTGGCCGCCGAGCTGGTCTTCCAGGGGCCGCCCGCGCCGCGCGCGCTCCGCGACGACCTGATGCGCAAGGGCGTGCGGGTGCGCAGCTTCACCGAGTTCCAGGGCCTGCTCGACCTGACGGGCTACGTCGCCGAGCAGACGACCAGGCTGGCCACCGACCGCCGCTACCCGCCCGCCCTCTACGTCCCCCAGCGCTACCGCGAGCTCGACCGGCCGGGCAACCAGGTCAGGGCGGGCCTCACCGACGAGCTGATGCGGCTGCTCGCCGCCGACCACGGCCGGTTCCTTTTACTGCTCGGCGACTTCGGCCACGGCAAGACGTTCGCGCTGCGCGAGCTGGCCAGGCGCATCCCGGCCGAGCTGCCGCACCTGACGCCGATCTTCATCGAGCTGCGCGCGCTCGACAAGGCGCACTCGGTCGACGCCCTGGTCGCGGCCCACCTGGCCGGCCACGGCGAGGAGTTCATCGATCTCAAGGCGTTCCGCTACCTGCTCCGGCAGGGCCGCATCGTGCTGCTGTTCGACGGGTTCGACGAGCTGGTCACCCGGCTGACCTACGACCGGGCGGCCGACCACCTCGCCACGTTGCTCGCCGCGGCCGAGGACAAGGCCAAGATCGTGGTGGCCAGCCGTACGCAGCACTTCAAGTCGCACAGCCAGGTGCTGACCTCGCTCGGCGAGATGGTGGGCGTGCTGCCGCAGCGGCGGGTGCTCAGCGTGGAGGACTTCACGCACGACCAGATCCGCTCCTACCTCGCCAACAGGTTCGACGACGGAGACGAGGCCGGGGCGCGCATGTCGCTCATGGCCGAGATCAAGGACCTGCTCGCGCTGGCCCAGAACCCGCGCATGCTGAGCTTCATCGCCGACCTCGACGCCGACCGCCTGCGTACCGTCGCGGGGGCCCAGCACACGATCAGCCCCGCCCTGCTGTACGAGGAGATCCTCAGCACCTGGCTGGCCTTCGAGGAACGACGGGCGAGGGTGCCCGGCTCGCCCGCGGCGCTGACCACCGACGAGCTGTGGCAGGTAGTGACCGCCCTCGCGCTGCGCCTGTGGGACACCGGCGAGACGCTGCTCGGCGTCGACGAGCTGACCGAGATCGGCGAGACCCTGACCGACCTCGCCTCGGGGCAGCTCACTCCGGCGTACGCCGCGCACGCGATGGGCTCGGGCAGCCTGCTGGTGCGTACCGAGGAGGGCATGTTCGGGTTCATCCACGCCTCGGTGATGGAATGGCTCATCGCCCGCCACCTCGCCGCCAACCTGGACAATCCCCTCCTGCTCGCCCGCAGGCCGCTGTCGGCGCTGACCGTGGAGTTCCTGTGCGACCTCGCCGACGTACGCGGGCTGCGGTCGTGGGTGGCCGACCCGCCCGCCGACGACGTGGCCAGGGCGAACGCGGTCAAGATCGCCGCCAGGCTGCGTACGCCGGCCAAGGCCGACCTGCGCGGCGCCAACCTCAAGGGGGAAGACCTGTCGGCCCGCGACCTGCGAGAGGTCGACCTGACCGGCGCCGACCTGTCGGAGGCCACGCTCGTCGCCACCGACCTGTCCAGGGCGACCCTGCGCGCGGCCGATCTGTCCGGGGCCAGGCTCGACGGCGCCAAGCTGACCGGCGCCGACCTGACCGGCGCCGACCTGTCGGGGGCGCGCCTCGCGCAGGTCGACCTGAGCGACGCCGCCGTCGAGGGCGCCCGCTGGCACCGGGCCTCGCTGATCAACGTGACCGGCACGCTGCCGCACCTGCCCGGCGCGGCGGTCGTGCCCGGCCATCCGGTCGAGGTGGAGTTCGCGCCCGCCGGGATCGGCGTCCCGTACGGCTACCACTTCCAGACCAGCCGCCTGCCCGAGCCCATCGCCTACAGCCCCGACGGCGCGACGATCGCGATCGGCAACGAGGACGGCGGGGTGCTGCTGTGCGTGGGCGGCTCGCCGGTGCGTACGCTCCAGGGCCACCGGGGCCGCGTCTACGCCGTCGCCTTCGCGGGCGACGTGCTGGCCACCGGCGCGAGCGACGGCTCGGTCCTGCTCTGGGACTCGCTCACCGGCGAGCGCCTGCGTACGCTGACCGGCCACCCCGACGGCGTGTGGCCGCTGCGGCTCAGCGACTCGGGCGACCTGGTCGTGGCGGGCGGCGGCGACGGCGTCGTCCGGGTGTGGGAGAGCGCGACCGGCCGGCTGGTGCACGAGCTGCCCGGCCACCGCGCGCCCGTGTACACCGCCTCG
>JABFVJ010000368.1 GCA_013362835.1 Nonomuraea sp.
CGTACAGTCGTCGATGCGGATCGACCCCCCGTGCAGTTCCACGACCTCCTTCACGATGGCCAGCCCCAGCCCGGCCCCGCCGGAGTCGGCCGCGCGGCCGGCGTCCAGGCGGGAGAAGCGTTCGAACACCCGCCCTCTCGCCGCCTCCGGGATCCCCGGCCCCTGGTCGGCGACGGCGACCCGCACCCCGGCCCGCTCGGCCCCGCACTCCACGCGCACCACCCCGCCGGGCGGGCTGTGCCGTACGGCGTTGTCCAGGAGGTTCGCGAGGACCTGCGCGAGCAGGTCGGGGTCGGCGCGCACCACGAGCCCGGCGGGCGCCGACGCCGTGATCGTGACGTCCTCGCGCGCCAGCGCCGCCTCGCGGACGGCCTGCTCGACCAGCGGCGCCAGCTCGACGGCCTCGGGTTCGATCAGGCGTACGCCGGAGTCGAGCCTGGACAGGTCGAGGAGCTGGGCGACCAGGCGGCCGAGCCGTTCGGTCTGGGCGAGCGCGGTCCGCATGGTGACCGGGTCGGGCGCGGAGACGCCGTCGACGACGTTCTCCAGGACCGCGCGCAGGCCGGTGATGGGGGTGCGCAGCTCGTGGCTGACGTTCGCGATGAGCTCGCGCCGCTGCCTGTCGACCTCGCCGAGGTCGGCGGCCATCGCGTTGAACGCCCTGGCCAGCTCGCCCACCTCGTCCCGCGAGGTGGCGCTGACGCGCAGGCCGTAGCTGCCCTTGGCGATCGTCTGGGCGGCCCGCGCCATCTGGCGCAGCGGCTTGGTCATGCCCATGGCCAGCACCTGAACCATGATCAACGCCAGGATGACGGCGACCACGATCCGGACGTCCCGGCTGAACCCGGCGTTCAGTCCGACCTCGTTCACCACGAACGCGGTGCCGACCGCGAGCACGATGACGATGCCCAGCTTGACCTTGATCCGGCCGAGGAAGTCGAGCGGCCTCATTGCCTGACCAGGGCGTAGCCGACCCCGTGCACCGTGCGTACGACGTCGGAGCCCAGCTTGCGGCGCAGCGCGCGTACGTGGCTGTCCACGGTCCTGGTCGCGGCCGCCTCGGAGAAGCCCCACACGTCCTGCAGCAGCCGGTCGCGCTCGAAGACCTGCCCGGGGCGCTCGGCCAGCCGGCGCAGCAGGTCGAACTCGGTCCTGGTGAGCTGCGCCTCGATCCCGCGGACGAACACCCTGCGGGCCGCCGTGTCGATCTCCACCTCGCCCACCCTGATCACGGTGTCCTCGACCGCGAGCTGGGACGCCCGCTCCACCCTGCGCAGCAGCGCGTGGATCCGGGCCACCAGCTCCCGCATGCTGAACGGCTTGGCCAGGTAGTCGTCGGCCCCCACCCCCAGCCCGACCAGCACGTCGGTCTCCTCGCCGAGCGCGGTCAGCATGAGGACGGGCACCGGCCGCGCCGCCTGCATCCTGCGGCACACCTCCAGCCCGTCCAGACCGGGCAACAGCCGGTCGAGGATCACCAGATCGGGATCCGCCCTGCCGTACTGGATCAGGGCGTCCTGCCCGTCGCCCGCCACCCGGACGTCGAAGCCCTCGGCGGCCAGCCTGTTCCGTACGGCCAGCGCGATCGTCACGTCGTCCTCGACCACCAGGATGCGTCGCTGCTCTGCCACGTACGAAAGAGTAGAAGTGCGGCGTGCAGACGACACTCCATAATTTGTGCACATCTGGTGCAGACTTGGCCGGTGAACACCGCTGGCTACCTCCGCCGTCTCGGCCTGTCCCACCTGCTCGACGCGCCCGCGGACGCCGAGGGCCTGCGCGCGCTCCACGTCGCGCACGTCGAGAAGGTCGCCTACGAGGCGCTGGAGATCTGGCTGAACCGTCCGACGACGGTCGATCCGATCGAGTCCGCCGACCGGGTCATCCGGGGCCGCGGCGGCTACTGCTACCACCTCAACGGCGCCTTCTCGGAGCTCGCGACCAGCCTCGGCTACGACGTGACCAGGCACGTCGGCGGCGTGCAGAACCGGAACAGCGAGCCGGGCATCACCGGCAACCACCTGGTGCTGACCGTCCGCGGCCTGCCGGCCGAGGGCAACCCGGGCGGCGAGTGGCTGGCCGACCTCGGGCTCGGCGACGCGCTGCACGAGCCGCTGCCGCTGGTCGCGGGCACGTACCGGCAGGGGCCTTTCACGTACGTCCTGCGGCCGTCGGAGGTCGCGCCCGGCGGGTGGCGGTTCGACCATGATCCGAGCGGTTCGTTCGAGGGCATGGACTTCGAGATGAAGCCCACGGAAATGTCTGCCTTCTCCGATATGCACCACCATTTGACGACGTCACCCACGTCCGGGTTCGTACGGACGGCCACCGTTCAGCGGCGCGACGCCTCGGGCGTGGACTCCCTACGCGGCCTCCTCCTCACCCGCGTCGGCAACCGCTCGCACTCGATCACCCTGGAGACGGCGCGCGACTACTACGCGGCGCTCGCCGACGTGTTCCTGCTGCCGCTCGACGACGTGAGCGCGCGGGAGAAGGACGCGCTCTGGGGCCGGTTGCACGACGCCCACGAGGTCTGGCTGAGCGGGCGGACCGCGTGATGGTGGCGGGGGCCGGACGGGCGCTATCGTGCACTCGACATGGCTGAGACCAGGAAGCTCGCCGGGCGCTACCGCCTGCTCAACCCCCTGGGCGCGGGGTCCGTACGGCTGGCCTTCGACGAGATCGAGCACCGTGACGTGGCGGTCAGGGAGCTGCGGGTCCCCGCCGAGCTCCGCGAGTCCGCGCTGCACGAGGCGCGCAGGGCCGCCGGGCTGCGGCACTCCTCGATCGTGCGGGTGCTCGACGTGCTGGTCGAGGACCGGGTGCCGTGGCTGGTCATGGAGTTCGTCCAGGGGGCCTCGCTGGAGCACACCGTACGCTCGCGGCAGCCGCTGCCGGTCGTCCAGGCCGCCAGGATGGGCGTGTGCGTGCTGTCGGCGCTGGCCGTCGCGCACGCGGCCGGGATCGTGCACGGCCAGGTCAGCCCCGGCAACGTGCTGCTGACCAAGACCGGCAGGGCGGTGCTCACCGGGTTCGGGGTGCCCAGTCTCAGCATGCGGCCGTCGGCCGACCTGTGGTCGCTGGCGGCCACGCTGCACTTCGCCGTCGAGGGCCGCCCGCCCGGCCAGGTGCCCGCCGAGGGCGCCGACCCGCTCAGGTCGCTCGTACGCGCGATGTTGCACCCCGCCGGGTCGCCGCCGGTCGAGGTCGTACGCGAGACGCTTGAAAGGCTGGCCGTCGACCTGCCCCTCGACCAGGTGGTCCGCACCCTTGGACCGCTCCCGCCCGCCGAGGTGGCCGAGATCGGGCTCGCCGTGCTCGACCAGCTCCTGGCGAGGGGCGGGCCCCATGGCGGGGTGCAGCCGGGGAGCATCCTGATCTCGGAGGAGGGCCGGGCCACGCTGGTCGCGCCGCTGCGGTCGGGCACGATCCCGGCGTACACGGCGCCGGAGGGCGTCCCCGGGCCGGCCGCCGACCTGTGGTCGCTGGGTGCCACCCTCTTCACCGCCGT
>JABFVJ010000227.1 GCA_013362835.1 Nonomuraea sp.
CCTCGAACACCTCTGCCGTCGCGACCCGCAGCACCTCATTGTTGCCGGCCACCTCCAGCGCCACGGTCGCGATGGGGCAAGCATCGGCGTAGTCGGCCGCGACCAGGTCGTCGGCGGCCGCCTCGAAGGCATGCACGATCGACTCCAGCGGGTCGGGCACGCTGTCCAGCACCGCCAGCACCATGCGCCCGTACTCGGCCCCTGACGTGCGGATCGCCTCTTCGGCCAGTTGCTGCTTGCCTCCGGGGAAGAAGTGGTAGATCGAGCCGAAGGGTGCGTCGGCCTCCGTCGCGATCCGCTTCAGGCCGGTGCCGGGGTAGCCGTTGCGGCGGAACAACATCGTGGCCGCGTTCTGGATCCTGGTCCGCGTGTCCGGCTGTCCCATACCCGGCGCCCCCCGAGGTCATGACGTGATCGATCGCGTCCACTAGATTACATTAGAACGATCTATCAAATGGAGGCGTCTTGCCCAGCATCGAGCTGTCATCCGGATCGATCGACTACCAGGACACCGGCGGCCAGGGCCCGGTCCTGGTGTTCGGCCATGGCCTGCCGATGAACGAGACCCAGTGGCGCAAGGTGGTGCCGCTGCTGGAGGGGTACCGCTGCGTTCTGCCCACGCTGCCCCTCGGCGGGCATCGCCGGCCGATGAAACCGGACGCCGACCTGTCGCAGCGCGGGGTGGCGTTGCTCCTGGGCGAGTTCATCGAACGGCTCGACGTGGACGACGTGACTCTGGTGCTCAACGATTGGGGCGGCGGCCAGTTCCTGGTGTCGGAAGGGCGGGCCCAGCGGATCGCGCGCCTGGTGCTGGTGGCCTGCGAGGCGTTCGACAACTTTCCCCCGGGACCGGCCAGGGCGCTGACCGCGGTGTGCGGGGTGCCCGGCGGCGTACGGCTCCTGACCTGGCTCATGCGTGTCCCCGCGTTCCGCCGCAACCGCAACGGGTACGGCGGGATGAGCCTGCGTGGCATCCCGGACGAGATCCTGGCCGACTGGTTCGCTCCCGCGACCAGGAGCAGGGCCATCCGCAGGGACTTCGCCAAGTTCGCCACCTCGGCGCCCGACCGCGAGACCCTGCTGGCCTGGAGCGAGCGGCTACGCGACTTCGACCGTCCCGTGCTGGTGGTGTGGGCGGACCAGGACACGTTGATGCCACGCGAGCACGGCCCGCGGCTGGCCGGGCTCTACCCGCAGGGCAGGCTGGTCGAGATCGCCGGCTCCTCCACCCTCGTCCCCGAGGACCAGCCCGAACGGCTCGCCGAAGAGCTCATGGGCTTCCTGGCCGAGACCGGAGCCCAACCGGCCCGGCACGCCGACTGACCGCGGGTTCACCGATGCCGAACGGTCTGGCTGCCTCTGGTCAGCAGCGCCCAGCCGAAGGCCACCAGCGAGCCGGTGCCGGCCACCGCCCGCACCACGTTCCAGGCGTCCCAGGGACCCTCGAACCCGGACCGCGTCACCTTGCCCGCGGCGAGCGCGTCGTTGAGCGGCACGTTCGCCGCCATGGTGACCAGCAGCATCACCACCGACAGCGCGAACCCGACCGCGACCGCCCAGCGGCGCTCCAGGACGAGCGCCACCAGGCCGACCACCGGCCCGCCCAGGAACACCAGCAAGAACAGCGGATTCACGATGGCGACGTTGATCTGGTTCATCGCCTCGACGAACGTCGCGTCACCCGCCCCGGCCAGCCCCGGCATCACCGCGTAGGCGAACCCGGCGAACAGCCCGGCCATCAGGCCGGCGGCCAGGGTGGCCGTGAGCAGTAGTGCCGATCTCATCACAAGCTCCAGATTCCGGTCGCCGCGGTCTCCCGGGCGAAGTCGGCGAAGTCGCGCGGCTCGCGACCCAGCGCGCGCCGGACCCCGTCGCCGAGCGAGGCGTTGCGACCGTCGAGCACCGTCGTGAACAGGTAGGTCAGGAAGCCGGCGACGTCCTCGGGCACGTGCTCCACGTACGCCTCGACCGGGATCCGCGTGTAGCCGATCTCGCGCCCGGCGGCCGCGGCGATCTCGGCGGTGGCCTGGGCGAAGGTCAGCAGCCTGGGCCCGGTCAGCTCGTAGACCTCCCCGGCGTGCCCGTCCCGGGTGAGCGCGGCGACCGCCACGTCGGCGATGTCGTCGGCGTCCACGAACGGCTCGGGCACCTCACCCGCCGGGAGGTGGACGTGTCCCTCCTGGAGGGGTTCGAGCATGTAGCCCTCGCTGAAGTTCTGGTTGAACCAGCTGCAGCGCACCACGGTCCACTCGGCCGCGGAGGCGGCCAGGATCTTCTCGCACTGCTGCGCCTCCTCCTCGCCGCGGCCCGACAGCAGCACCAGCCGCCGCGAGCCGGCCAGCTCGGTGAAGGCCGCGATGTCGTCGGCCGCGCCGGGCACGGCCAGGTCGGGGTAGTAGGAGACGTACGCGGTGCGGGTCCCGGCGAGCGCGGGCGCCCAGGTCGAGCGGTCCGCCCAGTCGAAGGGGACGCCGCCCGAGCGGGTGCCGATCCGGACGGGTGCGTCCATCGCGGTCAGCCGCTCCACCACACGCCGCCCGGTCTTACCGGTTCCGCCAAGAACAAGAGTCATGTTTGTCATGCCTCAACGATGCTGTTCGCCCGGATCGGCAACAATGAGAGCGTCGGCAACGATCGTTAACATGGAGGTTCACGAAGTGGAGCGGCGGGACTTGGAGATCTTCCTGATGCTCGCCGAGCAGCTGCACTTCGGACGCACCGCGGAGCGGCTGCACGTCTCCACCGCCCG
Source organism: Nonomuraea sp. (assembly GCA_013362835.1). The sequence continues at coordinate 2,750 of JABFVJ010000227.1, forward strand.
CGTCAGCCAGACGATCAAGAAGATCGAGCGCCGCGTCGGCGTCCCGCTGTTCGAACGCACCAGCCGCCAGGTCGCGCTCACCCCCGTCGGTCAGCGGCTCTTCGACGACGTACGGCCGGCCTTCCAGCAGATCGAGGACGGCATCGCCCGGGCCGTCGCCGCAGGCAGGGGCATCGACGGCGTGCTACGGGTGGGGTTCGTGGGCACCGCGGTCGGCCAGTTCGCCATCGAGGTCTCCGATCTCTTCCACGGCCGCTACCCCGAGTGCGAGGTGCAGATCACCGAGAGCCGCTACGCCGAGGGCACCTCGCTCCTGCACGCCGACCAGATCGACGTCCTGCTCGTCGGCGCGCCGTCGCTGGAGCCGGAGGTGGCCGAGGGGCCGATCCTGTTCCGCGAGCAGCCGATGCTGGCGGTCTCCTCTCGGCACCCGTTCGCGCGGCGCGAGTCGGTCTCGATGGAGGACCTGGCCCGCGACAAGGTGCTGCGGCCCAGGGAGTTCACCGACGAGGTGGAGGCGCTGGTGGTGCCGCGCACCACGCCGGGCGGCCGGCCGATCCCGCGCGGCCTCACGTTCGGGACCATCCAGGAGATGCTCGCGCTCATCGGGGCGGGCAAGGGCGTCTTCGTCGTGCCCGCGCACGCGCGCCGCTACGACTCGCGGCCGGACGTCACCTATGTGCCGATCCACGATGGCCGGCCGTTCGAGTGGCGGCTGCTGTGGTTGGCCTCCGCCGAGAGCGCCCGCGTGCGCGCGTTCAC
>JABFVJ010000496.1 GCA_013362835.1 Nonomuraea sp.
CAGCAGCCACGACAGCCAGGCGGGCAGCCACGTGTCGCTCAGCCCGGAGATGAACCCGTTGAACGGCAAATTGATCGTCCCGCCCTGCCGCAGCAGGTAGAGCAGCAGCCCGAGCCACCCCATCAGCCCGGCCAGCGTGACCACGAACGACGGCATGCGCAGCTTCGTCAGCATGAGCCCGTGCAGCAGCCCGATCGCCGCGCCGGCCGCGAGCGCGAGCAGGATGGCGAGCAGCGCGTTCCAGCCCTGCTTGACGTGCGCGATCGTCATGATCGTGGCGCACAGGCCGCTGACCGAGCCGGCTGACAGGTCGATCTCGCCGAGCAGCAGGACCATGATGATCCCGAGCGCGATCGTGCCCGTGGCGGCCATCTGGAGCGCGAGGTTGGTGAGGTTCTCGGGCGACAGGAAACGGTTGTTGAGCGTGCTGAACACGACCGTGATCGCGACCAGCGCGCCGATGACCGGCCAGGCGCCGGTCTCGCCCTGGCGCAGCCGTCCCATCGTGATCGCCGTCATGCGCCCGCTCCTGTGATCGCGGCCACGATCTCCTCGCGGGAGGCGTCGGCCGTACGGAACTCACCGGCGTTGCGCCCGAGGCGCAGCACCACCACCCGGTCGCTCACCTCGCGCACGTCGGCGAGGTTGTGCGAGATGACCAGCACCGCGAGACCGCGCTCGCGCAGCCGCCTGATCAGCGCGAGCACCTGCGCGGTCTGCTCGACGCCGAGCGCGGCCGTCGGCTCGTCCAGGATGACCAGCCGGGGCTCGCCGAGCAGCGCCCTGGCGATGGCCACCGACTGCCGCTGGCCGCCCGACAACATCGACACCGGCACCCTGATGTCACCGATGCGCACGTCGAGCTGGGCGAGCAGGTCGCGGGTCGCGCGTTCCATGGCGAGGTGGCGGAGGACCGTCCAGCGGCGGCGTTCGGCGCCGAGGAACAGGTTGGCGACGACGTCGAGGTTCTCGCAGAGCGCGAGGTCCTGGTAGACGGTCGAGATGCCGAGCGCCTGGGCGTCGTGCGGGGTGGCGACGCGGACCGGCGTGCCGTCGATCGTGATCGTGCCCTCGTCCGGCACGACCGCGCCGGAGATGGTCTTGACCAGTGTGGACTTGCCCGCGCCGTTGTCGCCCATGAGGGCCACGACCTCGCCTGGGCGCAGGGCGAGTTCGGCGCCGTCGAGCGCGCGTACGGCGCCGAAGCGCTTGGAGATGCCCGTCGCGGCGAGCACTACCGGATGCCCGCCTTCGCACAGGCGGCCTCGACCTCGGCCGTGCAGATCTGGGCGGCGGTGTAGAAGCCGTCCTTCACGATGGTGTCCTTGACCTTGCCGGCGGTGACGGCGATGGGGTCGAGGAGGAAGGCCGGGATGTCGGCGGTGCCGTTGTTCACCTTGGAGGTGGCGGCCGGGCCCTGGCCCTCGGTGAGGGCGACGGCGAGCTCGGCGGCCTTCTCGGCCTCCGTCCTGATGTCCAGGTAGATGGTCATGTACTGCTCCCCGGTGAGGATGCGCTGCACGGCGGCGAGCTCGGCGTCCTGGCCGGTGATCGGGGGCAGCTCCTTGTAGCCCGCCCGCTTCATCGCCGCGATGGCGCCGCCCGCCATGCCGTCGTTGGCCGACAGCACGCCGACGATCCGGTCCCTGCCGATGGCGGTGATCGCCTGCTCCATCTGCTGCTGCGCCTTGTCGGGACTCCAGTCGGGGGTGTCGAACTCCCTGCCGACCCGGACCTTCCCGTCCAGGACGTTCTTCGCGCCCTTCTTGTAGTCGGCCGAGCTGGGATCGGTGGGCGATCCGTGGATCATCACGATCTGGCCCTCGGCCGTGGTGCCCTTGGCGTTCATGGCGTCGAGCAGCGCCTGCCCCTGCATCTCGCCCACCCGTACGTTGTCGAACGAGACGTAGTAGGCGTAGTCGATGCCCGAGATCAGCCGGTCGTAGGCGATGACCGGGACCTTCTTCTGCCTGGCCTGGTTGACCAGGGGCGCGACGGCGTTGGCGTCCACGGCGTCGAGGACGAGCACGTCGGCGTCCTGGGTGAGGGCGGCCTCGACCTGTTGCTGCTGCTTGGCCGCGTCCTGCTCCGCGTTGCCGTAGATCACTTTGCAGGCCGGGCAGAGCGCCTTGACCTTGGCCTCGAACAGCGGCCGGTCGAGGGCCTCGTACCGGGTGGTCTTGGACTCGGGGAGGAACAGGGCGATCGTGCCGCCGTCCGCCTTCGCCGTGGTGGTGGTGCCGGTGGTGCCGGTTCCGCAGGCGGCCAGCGCCAACGCTGCCGCCGGGATCAATCGCCAAGCTCGGTGCATCGCACGTCGTCCTCTCAAAGGCGCCTGCCCCCGCTTGGTAAGAAAGGTAGTTTACTATCAGGCGGGTTGGCTAGAGTGCTCCCACGGGAGGGAGGCCGGACATGCGACGCGACCTGGCCAGTCCACGGCTGCTGCGGGCGCTGAACGAGCGCCGCCTGCTCGACCAGCTCCACGAGCGCGGCCCGTCCTCGCGGGCCGACCTGGCCAAGATCACCGGCCTGTCCAAGCCCACGGTCTCGGCCGCCCTGGCCGGGCTGGAGGAGGACGGCCTCGTCCACCTGGTCGGCGAGGTGTCCGGCCGGCCGGGCCCGGTGTCCTCGCTCTACGACATGAACGCCGCCGCGGCCCACGTCGCGGGCGTCGACATCGGGCGCGACTGGATCAGGGTGGCGATCGCCGACCTGCGCGGGGCGTTCGCCGGACGTACGGACGGGCGCAACAGGGCGCGGACCTCGGCCGAGCTGGCCCAGTTGGTCCGCGAGCTGGCCAGACTGGCGACCGCCGAGGCGAAGATCGAATGGTCCTCGATCACGTGCGCGGTCGTCGGCTCCCCAGGCGTGTACGACCCCGTACGCGGCGGCCTCGACTTCGCCCCCAACCTGCCCGGCCCGCCCGACCTCGCCGACCGGCTGCGCTCGGCCCTCGGCCTCGACCTCGTCATCGAGAACGACATCAACCTGGCCGCCGTCGGCGAGCACGCCCACGGGGAGGGGCGCGGCAAGGCGAACTTCGCCCTGGTCTCCATCGGCACCGGCGTCGGCATGGGCATCGTCGTCAACGGCGAGCTGTACGTCGGGGCGCGCGGCGCGGCCGGGGAGATCTCCTACATCCCCGCGACCGAGGAGCCGACCGGCGCCGACGCCGTCGTGCACGGCGCCACCGAGACCGTGACCGCCGCCCCCGGGGTGGTGCGCGCGGCTCGCGCGGCCGGGCTGGAGCTGGAGACGGCCAGGGAGGTGTTCGCCGCCGCCGCGGACGGGGACGAGCGGGCCCGGTCGGTCGTGGAGGCCGAGGGGCGGCGCATCGGCGGCCTGCTGGTGGCCGTGGCCGCGGTGCTGGACCCCGAGGTGATCGTGCTGAGCGGGGGAGTGGGCCGCAACCTCGACCTGCTGGGCGACTCCATCGAGCGCCGCGTCGCCGAGCTCGGCCCGCTGCGCCCCCGCGTGGTCGCGAGCGCCCTGGGCGACAGCGGCGTGCTCCTCGGGGCCGTCGCCCACGCCAAGTCCCGCGCCTGGGACCTCATCTTCGACGCCCGCCGCCGCTGATCACCACACCTGCCGGTCCACGACCGTACGTCGAGGACCGCGCACCTGCCCGAGCCGGGGACCGTGATCGTACGTCGGGGACCGCGCACCTGCCGGAGACGGGAGGGGTGACCGTACGATGTGGGGGTGCGCGGTCTCCTTCGTTCCGTGTGGCGCGAGCCCCGTCCCCCCGATCCGCCCGTCCGGGTGTGGCGCGACTGGGTGCTCGTCGGGGTGCTCGGGCCGGCCGCGGTGGTCGAGGGCGTGCTGCGCCCCGACCTCCCGTGGCGGGTGATCGCGACGACCCTCACGGTCGCGCTGGTCCCGACGCTGCTGTGGCGCAGGACCAGGCCGCTGCTGATGGCCGCGATCGTCTTCGGCGTCACCACCCTGGCCCCGCTGCTGATGCACGGGCAGTCGCTGGAGACGTACTCGCTGGCGTTCGTGATCATTCTGCTCTACGCGCTGTTCAGGTGGGGGTCCGGGCGGGAGACCGTGATCGGGCTGGCCGGCGGGCTCGTCTCGATCTGCCTGTCGCTGGTCTCGGGGCGTATGACGGCGGGCGAGATCGTCCCGGCGTTCGCCGTGATGTTCTCCGCCGTGGCCCTGGGGGTGGCGTTCCGCTACCGGGCGGGGGCGCGGCTGCGCGAGCTCGACCAGGTCAAGCTGCTCGAACGCGAACAACTCGCCCGCGACCTGCACGACACCGTCGCCCACCACGTCTCCGCCATGGCCATCCGCGCCCAGGCGGGTCTCGCCACGGCGGCGTCGGAGCCCGGCGCGGCCACCGACGCGCTGCGCGTCATCGAGGCGGAGGCGTCGCGCACGCTGGCCGAGATGCGGGCCATGGTCCGCGTCCTGCGCAGGAACGAGCAGGTGGAGCTGACGCCCGGCCGGCACGTCGACGACCTGCGGCGGCTCGCGGGCCGGCCGCGCGTCGGCCCGTCGGTCGAGGTCGAGATCGCCGACGGGCTGGGCGACCTGCCGCCCTCGGTCGGCGCCGCCCTCTACCGCATCGCCCAGGAGTCGGTCACCAACGCCCGCAGGCACGCCCGCCACGCCACCCACATCGCGGTCCGCGTCGCCGCCGACGACGCCTCCGTACGACTGACCGTGAGCGACGACGGCGACCGCGGCACCGGCATCGCCGCGCCCGGCTACGGTCTCATCGGCATGATCGAACGCGCCGACCTGCTGGGCGGCACCTGCGAGGCCGGCCCCAACCCCAGCCGAGGCTGGACGGTCACCGCCGTGCTGCCGAGGGTGGCCACGTGAGCATCCGCGTGATCGTCGCCGACGACCAGGAGATCGCCCGCACCGGGCTCAGGATGATCCTCGACGCCCAGCCCGGCATCGAGGTCGTCGGCGAGGCCGGCGACGGCAGGCGGGCCGTCGAGCTGGCCCGCCGCCTGCGGCCCGACGTGTGCCTGTTCGACATCCGCATGCCCGGCCTCGACGGCATCGAGGCCACCCGCATGCTGGCCGGTCCCGACGTCGCCGACCCCATCGCCGTGGTCGTCATCACCACGTTCGACCTCGACGAGTACGTCTACGCCGCCCTCCGGGCCGGAGCCAGGGGCTTCCTGCTCAAGGACGCCGGCCCCACGCTGCTCGCCCAGGCGGTGACCGCGGCGGCGGGCGGCGAGGCGCTCATCGCCCCGAGCGTGACCGCGCGCCTGCTGGCGGCGTTCGCCGGCTCGGGCCGCACCGAGCGGCCCGTCCAGCCGTTGGAGGCGCTGACCCTGCGCGAGGAGGAGATCCTGCGCGAGGTCGCGCGCGGCCGGACCAACAGCGAGATCGCCGCCGAGCTGCACATCTCGCTCAGCACGGTCAAGAGCCACGTCGCGAGCCTGATGACCAAGCTCGGCGTGCGCAACCGCGTCGAGATCGCCATGTGGGCCTACGAGACCGACCGCGTCAAGACCTGACCCGGGCGCGCCTTCGCGCGGCCCCTGCGGATGATCCTTTCCGCCACGGCCAGGTTGATCACCCAGGCGGCGCCCATGAACAGCGCCCAGCGCAGCTGGTCCGGGGTGCCGAAGACGTACGCGATCCCGCCGGTCACCGCCTGCGTGCCCGCGCCCAGGCCGATGGCGTACCCGCGCATCATCCACGCGCGGTGCCGGGTGAAGTCGCGGCGCAGGGCCGCGACCAGCCCGAGGACGAGGAAGACGACCATGGCCGAGCCGAAGAGGATCCGGAACGCGCCGAGCAGGTCGCCGTCGCGGGCCGGGAGGTCGTAGACCAGGGTCATCCACATCCCCGACAGCGCCGCGACCAGCCCGCACGGCACCAGCACCCGCCCGGCGACGCGGTGCCAGCCAGGACGCCGGCGCCGGAACCCCTGCGAGAACTGGAACGCGCCCAGCAGGCAGAAGATCAGCGCCCCCGGGATGTGCAGCATCACCGGAAGCGGCATGTCGAAGAACCGCGCGTTGCCGGTCGTGACCGCGGCTCCGGAGGTCAGTTCTGTCACGCGGATGGCGCCGGCGATCGAGGGGACGAGGCTGAGCGCGATCAGCCCGGTGGGTGCGAGCCATTTCACTGTCATGCCCAGAGCGTGACGTGGTGGGCGGTTCCGCCTCATCGCGCGAACGGCCGGACTTCGGTCGCACCATCGGACAGGGAAGAGGTCGTACTTTCGGCTGTTACGCCTTCGCGCAGGTCATGGCGACACTGACAGCACATCCACAGCAGGAGGAACCGCGATGAAGGCGTACGTCTTACACTCTTTCGGCTCACCCGACGCTCTCACGCTCACCGACGTCGAACGTCCGGTGCCCCGCGACGACGAGGTGCTGGTCCGGGTGCGCGCCACGTCCGTGCAGCCCTACGACTGGCACTTCATGCGAGGCGAGCCGTATCTCGCCCGGATCATGCCCGGCGGCGTCGGGCTGCGGCGGCCGAAGATCTCGATCCTGGGCGCCGACGTGGCCGGCGAGGTCGAGGCGGTCGGCAAGGACGTCACCGCCTTCCAGCCGGGCGACGAGGTGTACGGGATGCCCAAGCAGGGCGGCTTCGCCGAGTACGTCTGCGTACGGGAGGGCGACCTCGCCCCGAAACCGGCGAACCTGTCGTACGAACAGGCGGCGGCGGTGCCGCTGGCGGCCATCACCGCCCTGATCGCCCTGCGCGACGAAGGCCGGCTCACGCCGGGCCAGAACGTCCTGGTCAACGGCGCGTCCGGCGGCGTGGGCACGTTCGCCGTGCAGCTCGCCAAGGAACTCGGCGCGCGGGTCACCGGCGTCTGCCGCGGCCGGAACGCCAGCCTGGTCAGGTCGCTCGGCGCGGACGAGATCGTCGACTACACCAAGGAGGACTTCACCGGGAACGGGCAGCGGTACGAGCTGCTGGTGGACGTGGCGGGCGGCCGCCGGGCGTCGGAGTGCCGCAGGGCGCTGACCCGCAAGGGCACGCACGTGCTGGTCGGCGGGCCGGCCGGTCGCTGGGTGCAACCGGCCGGCCGCGTGTTCGCCGCGCTCGCGACGTCGCCGTTCGTCCCGCAGCGGATCGCCCAGTCGGACGTGATCCGCTGCGCGGACATCCGGCGGAACCTGATGACGCTGACCGAGCTGATCGAGGGGGACAAGGTCACCCCGGTCATCGACAGGACCTTCTCGTTCGGGGAGATCCCGGCGGCCGTGCGCTACCAGGAGGAGGGGCACTCCCCGGGGAAGGTCGTCGTCACAGGGTGGCGGTGAGCATGGCGGGCGCCGGGGCCTTGCGGAGCTCGGTGAACTCCGCCCAGCGCTTGACGCCCTTGGGGTCGGGGCGTACGGCGCCGACGAAGGCGTCCCTGCGCCACTGGGACAGGCGTTCCTCCTTCACCACGTCGCCGGTGTGCGGCGAGTGCACCATGAAGCCGGGTTTGGAGATCATGCCGACATGGCCGAGATTGCTGAAGAACACCAGGTCGCCTCGTTCGAGGTCCTTCCAGGAGATCTTGCGGGAGAAGGCGCCGTACTGCTCCCTGGCCGTTCGCGGGAGTTCGATGCCGGCGTCCTCGTACGCCCGGAGCATGAGGCCCGAGCAGTCGTAGCCCCGCTCGCTGGTGCCGCCCCACACGTACGGGGTGCCGCGTTTGTCCATGGCGTAGTCGAGGGCGATCTTCCAGGCCGGCTTGGGTACGCGCTTTTCCTGGACCTGTTTCACCTGGGTGCCGGTGAGGGTGACGGAGGGGACGGGCGCGGCGGGAGCGGCGGGAGCGAGACCTGCTCCGCCCGCTGCCACCGCCAGGAGAATGGCGATGCTGGACAGGGGATTGTCCTTCCACGAGGCCTGCCGGGTTAGCTGACGGGCTCGGGCCTGGAAGTAGCCCTACGGCGGTGCTTCGCTTGGGGGAGAAGCGCTGCCGATTCGCCCCGGGGGGAAAGGTGGGTCCCCGGCTCCACGCAGCGGCTGCGTGGACTAGGCCCGTCGGACTCTAACGAAACGGTCAAAAGGTCGCAAACCCCGTAAAACGGGATGTCCGGGAATTGAGATGATGTGTTCGTCTGCCGAGACGAGCCGGTAAGGTACCGCCCATGGAGTCGCGTAACATCCGCCTGGCCGTCATCCCTGGGGATGGCATCGGCGCCGAGGTCGTAGCCGAAGGATTGAAGGTCCTGGAGGCCGTGGGCACGAAGATCGAGCCCACCCACTACGACCTGGGCGCAGCCCGCTACCACCGCACCGGCGAAACCCTGCCCGACGCGGTCATGGAGGAGCTGCGCGGCTACGACGCGATCCTGCTCGGCGCCGTGGGCGACCCCAGTGTGCCGCCGGGCATCCTGGAGCGCGACCTGCTGCTCAAGCTCAGGTTCGCCTTCGACCACTACGTCAACCTGCGCCCGGTCAAGCTGTTCCCCGGCGTGCCGACCGCCCTGGCCGACACGCCCGCCGAGAACATCGACATGATCGTCGTCCGCGAGGGCACCGAGGGCCTCTACGCCGGCACCGGCGGCACGATGCGGCGCGGCACGCCGCACGAGATCGCCACCCAGGAGTCGCTCAACACCGCCCACGGCGTCGAGCGCGTGGTGCGTTACGCCTTCGAGAAGGCCCGGTCGCGGCCGCGCAAGAAGCTCACGCTGGTCCACAAGACCAACGTGCTCACCTTCGCCGGCGACCTGTGGCAGCGCACGGTCAACCGGGTGGCCGAGGAGTTCCCCGACGTCACGACCGACTACAGCCACATCGACGCGGCCTCGATGTTCTTCGTGAGCCAGCCCGAGCGCTTCGACGTGATCGTCACCGACAACCTCTTCGGCGACATCATCACCGACCTCGGCGCCGCCATCGCGGGCGGCATCGGCCTCGCGGCCAGCGGCAACATCAACCCCGAGCGCACCTCGCCGAGCATGTTCGAGCCGGTCCACGGCAGCGCGCCCGACATCGCCGGGCAGGGCAAGGCCGACCCGACCGCGACCATCCTGTCCGTCGCCATGCTCCTCGACCACCTCGGCCTGCACGCCGAGTCGGCCAAGGTCGAGCAGGCCGTCGCCGACGACATCGTCGCCCGCACGACCGGCCGTTCCACCAGCCAGGTCGGCGACGACATCACCGCGCGAGTATCCGGCTAGGACCGCCTAGCCCCGTACGCGCCTGGCGGTCCTGACGAGGACTGCCAGGCGTTTTTTTGCGTCCATACGGGCGAACCACCCCGACTACCCCTTGCCATCCCAAATGGCGAGACAATAGGAAGTACGAATACTGCTCGCGGGCAGTAGCTTTCAGAATCGAAGATTCGCAGAGAGAAGGACCGCCGTCATGACCATCGCTCAGAAGCTCAGCTTCGACGTGCAGCATTCCGACCACGCTCGCACCGCGGCCGAGCGGGAGCAGGTACTGGCGAACCCCGGATTCGGGCAGACCTTCACGGATCACATGATCTCGATCGACTACACCGAGGGCGAAGGGTGGCACGACGCCCGGCTCACGCCGTACGGGCCGCTCTCGCTCGATCCCGCGACCTCGGTCTTCCACTACGCGCAGGAGCTGTTCGAGGGGCTGAAGGCGTACCGGCAGATCTCCGGTTCGATCGTGACCTTCCGCCCGTACGCGAACGCCGCCCGCTTCAACCGCTCGGCCGACCGCATGGCCATGCCCGAGCTGCCGGAAGAGGCGTTCGTGGAGTCGCTGGAGCTGCTGGTCGCGACGGACAAGGAATGGGTGCCGACGACCGAGGGCCACAGCCTCTACCTGCGCCCGTTCATGATCGCCACGCAGGCCGGGCTCGGGGTCAACTACCCGTCGAAGACCTACACGTACATGGTCATCGCCTCGCCGGCGGCCTCGTACTTCACCGGCGGCATCAAGCCCGTCTCGGTCTGGCTGTCGACCGAGTACACGCGCGCCGCGCCCGGCGGCACCGGCTTCGCCAAGTGCGGCGGCAACTACGCCGCGGCCTTCGTCGCCCAGCGCCAGGCCGTCGAGAACGGCTGCGACCAGGTCGTCTGGCTCGACGCCCAGAAGCACGAGTACGTCGAGGAGATGGGCGGGATGAACCTGTTCTTCGTCTTCGGCAACAAGCTCGTCACGCCCGCGCTCACCGGCACCCTGCTGCCCGGCATCACCAGGGAGTCGATCCTCGAACTCGCCGACGACCTCGGCCTGGAGACCGAGGAGCGGCTGATCTCGGTCGACGAGTGGGAGTCCGCCTGCGCGTCGGGCGAGCTCACGGAGGTCTTCGCGTGCGGCACGGCCGCCGTGGTGACGCCGGTGGGCTCGGTGAAGGGCGCCGACCGCGCCTGGACCGTCGCCGACGGCACCCCCGGCCCGGTGACGATGCGGGTGCGCGAGGAGCTGGTCGGCATCCAGTACGGCGCCCGCCCCGACACCCGCGACTGGATCCACAAGATCGTCTGACCGCTTACGGAGACCGGAACACGCTTCAGGGGCCGGCTCGCGTATCGGAGGCCGGCACCCATGTCAGGGGCCGGTCTCCGTCAGGGTGGCGGTGTCCACGGTCAGGTTCCACGGGTCGGGCAGGACCAGCGGCTCGCCCAGCGCGACGGCCGCCTCCGTGCGGTAACGCGCGCCGCCCGGCCCGCTGAACAGCGTGACCCGTCGCTGGAACGGATCGACGACCAGGTAGAGCGGCACCCCGCCGCGCGCGTAGCTGCGGGGTTTGACGAAGTAGACGTCGTAGGTCGTGGCGACCGAGACGACGTCGACGAGCAGGATCGTCGAGTCGCCGTGCACGGCGTGCTCCTCGTGCAGCCGCGGCCCGGACGGCACCACGGCCAGGTCGGGCACGTAGAGGTCGTCGTCCGGACCCAGGTAGACCGTGATGTTCGGCCAGATCTCCCAGCCCCGCCCCGACACCGCGGGGGCGAGGTGGAACAACGCCCGCGACAGGATCGTGTTGTGCTGCCAGGTGCCGGGCTCGTTCACCACGATCCGCCCCCGCACCGTCTCGATCCGAAACTCGGGGAACAGATCGCGAACGATGCGGTAGCGCTCTTCGAGGGGCCTGGCCATGGCGCCGTCCTCATGTGGTTCCGGGGGGTGGTTGAGGGAGCACTCAGGGTAACGGCCCGGCGGCTTACGATCTAGTGGTTCTTCCTGATCATCGTGATGCCGTCGGCGACCGGCAGCATGACCACGCTCACCCGGGGATCCTCGATCACCAGGTCGTTGAACTCCCTGATCTGCACGGTCGTGGTCTCCGCCCGCGCCGGGTCGGCCACGTGGCCGCTGCGCAGCGTGTTGTCGGCCAGCAGCAGGCCGCCGGGGCGCAGGCGTTCCATCAGCAACTCGTAGTAGCCGGGGTAGTTGCCCTTGTCGGCGTCGACGAAGGCGAGGTCGACGGGCTCGTCGAAGGCGGCCAGCGTCTCCAGGGCCGGGCCGATCGTGAGCGAGACCCGGTCGGACACCCCGGCCTTCTCCCAGTAGCGCCGGGCGATCGACGTCCACTCCTCGCTCACGTCGAAGCAGTGCAGCCGGCCGCCGGACAGGCCCCGCGCGATGCACACCGACGAGTAGCCGGTGAACGTGCCCACCTCGACCGCCACGGCGGGCGCGACGAGCTGGGTGAGCATGGTCAGGAACCGGCCCTGGTCGGCCGAGATCTGCATGCCCGCCGCGTCGCCGGTGGCCGTCGCGGTCTCCCTGGCCAGCTCTTCGAGCAGGGGGTCGGGCGGGGTGGAGTGGTCGAGGATGTACTGGCCGACTGCGGGGTCCACGAGGTTCGCCTTCATGCGCGTCATTCTCCCCCTCACAGAGTTCTCTCACTGCCATCAGGTAAGGTCTGCGCGATCAGTGAGGCTGGAAGTGGGCGGATGATGAAGCGGTTGGTTGCGGTCGCGGTCGCGTGTGCGGCGCTTGTCGTACTGGGGGTGCTGGCGTTCTCCGAGCCCGGCGAGTCGGCCGGGAAGGTACGCCTGACCAGGCAGATCGACGGTTCGATGGTGCTGGCGGACAAATCCAGCGACGCACCCGTACTCGATGTGTACGAGGACTTCGACTGCCCCATCTGCAAGGAGATGCACGGCAAGGTCGATGGCGTGATCCAGAAGCTGGCCATGGAGGGCAAGGTCAAGGTCGTCTTCCACCCGGTGACGATCTTCCAGGACGAGCCGATGCGCTCGAACTCCATCAGGGCCGCGGCCGCCGCCCGATGCGTGCCCGAGGAGAACTGGCTGGCCTTCAGGGACGAGCTGTACGCCATGCAGCCCGCCCCCCACGGCACGGCCTCCGGCTTCACGGTGGTGGAACTGGTCAAGGCCGCGCGGAAGGTGGGCGCGTCCGTGGACGAGTGCGTGACCTCGCAGTCGTACGCGAAGACCCACCTGGCGGAGACGGCGAAGATCCGCATCGAGGGCACCCCGACGGTGCTGCTGAACGGGCAGCAACTGGGCAACGAGGTGTTCGACCCGGCGGCGCTCGAACACGCCATCACGGGCGGCACGGGCGTCGCAGTGTAAAGGTCGTGTCCACAAGTTGAGATCGATGTGCCGGATGGTGAATCCCTGTGGCAGACTGACAGGCACCATGTTCTACGGTCTGCTCATTATCGGCAGGCGCGCTGGCTAACGCAGGGACACCGCCAGCGCGCAGACCTCTCACGTCCGTGAGGGGTCTTTTTGTTTTCCAGGACACGGATCCGAAAGAAGAGAGACTCATGGCCGACGACCGCTTCCACGTCTACGACACGACACTGCGCGACGGGGCGCAGCAGGAAGGACTCAACCTGACCGTCGTCGACAAGCTCGCCATCGCGCGGCACCTGGACAGCTTGGGCGTCGGTTTCATCGAAGGGGGCTGGCCGGGCGCCAACCCCAAGGACACAGAGTTCTTCAGGCTGGCTCGAACAGAGCTCGACCTGAAGCACGCGCAACTCGCCGCGTTCGGTGCGACCCGCCGAGCCGGTGTGAAGGCCGCCGACGACCCCTTGGTAGCCGCCTTGCGCGAATCCGGCGCGCCGGTCGTGACCCTTGTCGCCAAGAGTCACGACCGGCACGTGGAGCTGGCCCTCCGTACGACTCTCCAGGAGAACCTCGCGATGATCCGCGACACGGTCTCTCACCTTCGTGCGGAGGGACAGCGAGTCTTCCTCGACGCCGAGCACTTCTTCGACGGCTACACGTCCAATCCAGCCTACGCGCTGGAAGTCCTCAGGACCGCCGCCGAGGCCGGGGCCGACGTCATCGCCCTGTGCGACACGAACGGCGGCATGCTCCCCGACGAGCTCGCCGAGATCGTCCACGCGGCCGTCCAGACCAGCGCCCGCGTCGGCATCCACTGCCACGACGACACCGGCTGCGCCGTCGCCAACACCCTCGCCGCCGTCAAGGCGGGCGCCACGCACGTCCAGGGCTGCGCCAACGGCTACGGCGAGCGCTCCGGCAACGCCAACCTCTTCACCGTCGTCGCCAACCTCCAGCTCAAGCGCGGCTTCGACCTCGTGCCCCAGGAGACCCTGGCCGACATGACCCGCATCGCCCACGCGATCACCGAGGTCACCAACGTCACCCCCAACTCCCACGCCCCCTACGTCGGCATGTCCGCCTTCGCCCACAAGGCCGGCCTGCACGCCAGCGCCATCAAGGTCGACCCCAACCTCTACCAGCACATCGACCCGGCCGCCGTGGGCAACGACATGCGCATGCTCGTCTCCGACATGGCCGGCCGCGCCTCCGTCGAGCTCAAGGGCCGCGAACTCGGCTACGAACTCACCCCCGACCACACCAAGACCCTCGTCGCGCGCGTCAAGGAGCTGGAGTCGAAGGGGTTCACGTTCGAGGCCGCCGACGCGTCGTTCGAACTGCTGCTGCGCGACACCGTCCAGGGGGCGCGCAAGCGCCACTTCGAGGTCGAGTCGTGGCGTGTCATCGTCGAACGTACGAAGAGCGGCGAGCTGGTCAGCGAGGCCACCGTGAAGCTGCACGCCAAGGGCGAGCGCATCGTGGCGACCGGCGAGGGCAACGGCCCGGTGAACGCCCTGGACAAGGCCGTACGGCTCGGGCTGGAGCAGCTCTACCCCGAGCTGGCCCGGCTGGAACTGGTCGACTACAAGGTCCGCATCCTGGAGGGCACCCACGGCACGGACGCCATCACCCGCGTCCTCATCACCTCCAGCGACGACACGGCCGAATGGGCGACGGTGGGGGTGGCCGAGAACATCATCGACGCTTCTTGGCAGGCGTTGGAGCAGGCGGTGACGTACGGGCTGCTCCGGGCCGGGCGGGAGTGCTGACGGCACCCACCCCAATCCCGACCGGGGTGTTGCCGACGGGAGCCCACCCCTGAAAGGGCTTCGCCTTGGGGGCGCTTCGCGCTTGGGGGCTCAGGTGCTTCTGATCGAGGGCTGCGGCCGGAGCGGAGTCCCCGCCCTCTGAGCGGAACGGTTGTCGGCGGCGTCTCGGTTGATTCTTCCGAGCGCGGAGGCGCAGGACCCCGGTGAGACGAGTGGGCCCCGCGCCTCGCGGCGTCGTCGAGCGCTCGTGGGGGAGGTTACGCGTCTTCCGGAAGGGGTTCGCCGGTCTCCAGCAGGGACTTCAGGCTCGCCACCACGTTCGGCCAGCCATGGACGACCATCTCGGCCACCGCCGATCCGGGCTCGAAGCCGTCGTGGACGACGGTGAGCTTCACGACCTGCGGCGAAGCCTCCTCCATCGTGAAGGTGACCTTCGAGCGGGCCTCGCCGGACAGCCGGGCGAGCAGCTCGTCGTCCCAGCCGAAGCGC
>JABFVJ010000006.1 GCA_013362835.1 Nonomuraea sp.
AGGCTGCGGCTCGCGCTCAACCACGTCACATCGACGCTCGCCGGGGTGGCCGGGTTCGTCTACGCCTCCGGCGGCACCTCGGCGCTGCGTGACGGCCTGATCCAGCGCCTGTTCAGGGACGTGCACGCCGGGACGCAGCACATCACCTCGGGCCCGCAGGTGCTGCGGGAGTGCGGGCGTGAGCTGGCCGGCCTGGCCCAGGGCGAGGAGTGGGTGGTCTTCGCCCTGGAGTCATGACCCCAGGTCGTTCACCCTGGAGCCGTGACCCCAGGTCGCTCGCCCGGAGTCGGGACCCGCAGGTCGTTCGCCCCCGGGGTCGTGACGCCGGTCAGGGGTGGCGGGAGACCTGGGCGGTGTGCAGGGCGTCGGCGGTGGCGATCTTATGGTTGCGGGCGGCCTGCTCGATCACCTCGGCCTCGGCCTCGCCATCGATCAGCGTCAGCAGGTGGTCGTGCTCCTCCACCGACTTGCGCGCCCGGCCCGGCACGTAGGTGAAGCTGGAGCGGCGCATGTGGTCGAGCCGCGCCCACTCCGACTCCAGCAGCGCGTTGAGGTGCTCGTCGGGGCAGTGCCGGTAGAGGGAGAAGTGGAACTCGCGGTTGAGCGCGGTGAAGGAGGCCGGGTCGAACTCCTCCAGCGCCTCCTTCATCCGCTCGTTGATCTCGCGGGACTCCTGGATCTTGGCCGCGTCCATGTGCGGCGCGCAGATCGCCGTGGCGTAGCCCTCCAGCCGGGCCAGCACGTTGAGGGTGTGCTCGACCTGGACGGAGTCGAAGACGGCGACCCGTGCGCCGATGTTGCGCACGACCTCGACCAGCCCGTCGGACTGCAGCCGGCGCACGGCCTCACGCAGCGGGATCGTGCTCACGCCGGTCTCCCTGGCGAGCTGGTCCATGACCAGCCGGTAGCCGGGGCCGTAGGTGCCGTCGAGGATGCGCGCCCGCAGCAGGTCGTAGCTGATCTCGGCCTTGGAGCCCTTGGGCCGCTTGGCCTGGGCGGGTTTTCTCGTGCTCACCATCACCTCTGCAGGACCTTCCGGGTCACCTCGACCATACGCTCGATGCCCGCTGTCATCCCATCATCCTGCCCGACGACGAACACGGACGGCGGCTTTCCCGACCACCCGGGCGCCGCGAAAGGCGCCGCACGCAGCCCGTCCACGCGCAGGACGCGGCCCGGCGCGCGGGCCGGGCCGGTGACCGCCGAGGTGGAAGGATCGGATGGCTGCTCCCCCACGCCTCCCCCACGCCGCCGAGCCCCGCCATAGAACCTCCGTCTGTCCTATTTCACATATGATTTTAGATCTTATCGTACGCGGGCACGGGAAAGTCCACGACCACCTGACCGGTTCCCGTCGAGCCGAAATACGGGCACAGCTGCTCCCCCCGCTCCTTGTACGACCGCCACCCCAGCAGCCCGAACAACATCGCCGTGTCCGCCATCGCCCCCTCACCCGAGCACCGCACGTTGTAGTCGGGCAGCATGTCCAGGAACTCGCCGATGCGCCCCTCGGCCCACATGTCCAGCACGGCCATGTCGATCTTGCGGTTGAGCGGGCTGCTGACCTCGTTGAGCAGCGACTCGGCGGTCTCGTTGGAGGGGAAGGCGTGCGAGAGCGAGCCGCTGGCCAGGAAGGCGACCCGGCGGTCACTGGCGTGGATCGCGCGCAGCAGGGCCTCGCCGATGCGCCGGTTCTCCTCGATCGAGGAGTAGATGTTGCAGCCGATCGGCAGCACCCGTACGGCGGAGTCGTCGTTCATGAAGTGCATCGGGACCAGCGTCGCGTACTCCAGGCCGAGGTCGCGGTAGGTGTGCACGAGCGCCTTCTGCCCGCCCGCGACGATCTCGGCGCGGATCAGCTCGGCCAGGCCGGGGTCGCCCGGGTAGTCGTAGTCCAGGTCGTGGATGAAGTGCGGCAGCTCGTGGCTGGCGTAGGAGTCGCGGTGGCGCTCCTTGCCGTTGAGGTGGAACCCGATGCTGTTCATCCAGTGGGTGTCGGCGATCAGGAACGTGTCCACGCCCCGCTCGCGGGCCCTCCTGCCGACCTCGGTCAGGGCCAGCTCGGCGGGCCGGCGGATGCCGAAGTGCCTGCCCGGCTGGATCGACAGCCAGATCGACGGCACATGCGTGATCTTGGCTGCCAGGACGAGCTCTCCCATCACACCCTCCCCAGGTGCGTCCAGACGCCCTTGACCTCGGTGTAGGCGTCGATGGCGTACGGGCCCATCTCCCTGCCCCATCCGCTGGCCCGGTAGCCGCCCCACGTGGTGGCGGCGTCGGGAACGTGGATCATGTTGATGAACACCGCTCCCGCCCTGATCCGGGCGGCCAGCCGGTGGGCGGTCGACAGGTCGTTGGTCCAGATGGAGGCGGCCAGGCCGTACTCCAGTCCGTTGGCGCGGCCGACGATCTCCTCGGGGTCGTCGTAGGCGAGCACCGGGATGACGGGCCCGAACACCTCCTCCCGCGCCACGGCCATGGTGTCGTCCACCTCGGCGAACACGGTCGGCCGGTAGAAGAAGCCGGGTCCGTCGGCGCGCCCGCCGCCGGTGACGAGTTGCGCGCCATCGTACAGCGCGCCGCGCACGTGGGCGTCCACGCTCATCAGGTGCTCTTCGCTGATCAGCGGGCCGAGGTCGGTGGCGGGGTCGAGCCCCGGCCCGACCTTCAGCGCCTCGGCCGCGGCGGCCATCTTCGCGGTGAACTCGTCGGCCCGCTTGCGGTCGACGTAGAAGCGCGAGTACGCGGCGCAGACCTGCCCGCTGTTGAACAGCGCGCCCTGGACGTTGCCCGCCACGGCCGCGTCGATGTCGGCGTCGGCGGCGATGATGCTCGGGGTCTTGCCGCCGAGCTCCAGCGTGAGGCGCTTGAGGTCGCCCGCGCTCGCGTGCACGAGCGAGCGGCCGACCGAGGTCGAGCCGGTGAAGGAGATCTTGTCCACGCCCGCGTGCCCGGCCAGCGCGGCGCCGGTCTCCGCGCCGCCGGTCAGCAGGTTGACCACGCCGGGCGGGAAGCCCGCGAGCCCCATCAGCTCCACCAGCCGTACCGTGGTCAGCGGGGTCTGCTCGGCGGGCTTGACGATCACGGTGTTGCCGCAGGCCAGCGCGGGGGCGAGCTTCCAGGCGGCGATCATCAGCGGGAAGTTCCACGGGGTGATGAGCGCGCAGACGCCGACGGGCTCGCGCCGGGTGTAGTGCAGGGTGTCGGGGTACGAGACGGGCAACACCGAGCCCTCGATTTTCGTACACCATCCTGCGAAATATCGGAAATGTTCGGCTGTTCCGGGCACTGTCACGTTCCTGGCCACCGCCAGCGGCTGGCCGTTGTCCCTGGTCTCCAGCTCGGCCAGCTCGTCCGCGTGCTCCTCGATCAGGTCGGCCACCTTCCACAGCAGCCGGGCGCGGGCGGCGGCGGGCAGGCCGGCCCAGGCCGGGTCGTCGAGCGCGGCTCGGGCGGCCGACACCGCGCGGTCC
>JABFVJ010000238.1 GCA_013362835.1 Nonomuraea sp.
GGCGGGCCGCTGAGCGAGCTGGCCGCCGAATACCTGATCAGGCAGCTCGCCAGCCTGCGGCCGGGGGCGCACCGGGTGCCCGACGCGGCGTCCGCCCGCGCCCGTACCCTTCTCGACCTGGGCGCTTCGGCGGCCGTGGTCGCCTACGACTTCCGGCGCTACTCCCCCGGCACGGCCCGCTTCGCCGAGGCCGCCTGCGCGCGCGGGGCGCGGCTGGCGCTGATCACCGACGCCTGGGAGTCGCCGCTCGCGGCGCGGGCGGAGGTGCTGATCAGGCTGCCGCGCGAGGCCGCAGGGCCGATCGCGCCGCTCGCCCACCAGATCGCCGTCACCGAGCTGCTGCTGGTCGCCGCCGCCGCCCGCCTCGAACCCGCCGGCCGCCTGGCCGACCTCGACGCCCTCACCCAGGCGTTGTGAGCCATTTGTAGAAGAAGCTGCAGTCCAGGAGCGTTCCGTCGGGCGCGCCCGCGTAGCCGGGGACGATGCCGAACCGCGTCCAGCCGCCGGTCAGGTAGACGTGCTCGGCGGTGCTGCCGGTCTCGGTGTCCAGCACCAGCAGCCGGGCGCCGGCCTCGGCGGCGGCCGCCTCGGCGGTGGCGAGCAGCAGCCGCGACAGCCCCCGGCCGCGTGCCTCGCGGTGCACGAGGAGCTTGGCGATCTCGCCGCGATGCCGGGAGTTCGGCTTACGGGCCATCGCCAGGCTGATCGTCCCGACCAGCTCGCCACCGGAGTCGCGGCAGGCCCAGACCATCAGCCCGCCACCGGCCACGGCCGCCGCCTGCGCACGCCACCACGCGGCGGCCTCCTCCATCCCGAACGGCTCCACGAACCCCACCGAGGCGCCACCGCGTACGGAGTCGACCAGCAGCGCGGCGAGCTCCTTGACGCCGCCTTCGAACTCCTCGGCCGACAGCCGGACCACGCTGTGCATACGGGACACTCCTTTCACGGCAGGACGACGACCAGCGTGTAACGCACCGGCGAGGGCCCCGGGCAGCGGAAACGCGACCGCCCCCACAGCCGGAACCGCAGGCAGTCGCCCGCCTCCAGCGTGTGCGCCCGCCCGTTGGCGGTGATCTCCACCGTGCCCTCGCGGACCCAGATGTGCTGTTCGAGCCCGGGGACCGGCGGCTGCTCGTAGGCGATGTCCGCGCCCGGCCGCAGGGTTCCTTCCACGATCTCGCCACGCAGCCCGGGATGCGGCGGCGACACCGAACGACGCTCGAAGCCGGAGACCTCGTCCCGCCACACCGCCTGCTCCCCGGCCCGTACGACCTGCGGCGGCTCGGACTCCACCTCGGCCAGCAGCCGCGACATCGTCCGCTCGTAGACCGCGCACAGCTTGTTGAGCAGCGCGGCGGTCGGGCTGATCTCCCCGCGCTCCAGCCGGGACAACGTCGACCGGCTGATCCCGGCGCGGCTCGCCAGATCGTCCAGCGACCAGCCGCGCTCGACCCGCAACTCCGCCAGCCGCTCGGCCAGCCGATCGTCCAACTCTTGTCTCACATCCGGGACGATATCCCACATTCGGGAACTGTGGCCAGCGGCCGGGCTACTTCGGCGCCGGGCGTCCCTTGCGGCGGATCCGGATGTCCCGCAGGTCGGTCACCGCCACCCGCAACACCTGGTACGGCACCCCGTACGCGTCCAGCGCCGCCACCGCCCGCCCGGTCGCCTCCCGTTCCCCGTCGTCGGGCCCGGCCGGCACCTGGCAGCGGAAGGTGAACGCCGACACCGTCCCGTCATGGGTGAACGCGCCGGCCTCGGTGAAGGCGACGTCCTCCGCCGCCAGCACCCTGGCGCGCCCCGCCTCGTCGAGCCCGTCGAACTTCCCCCGGATCGTCACTCTGAACAACGCTCAGTCCTCTCCTTCGGCATGGGTCGTGACGCGCCCGCCTCGTACGGCGAAGGTCAGGACACGGTCACCGAGCAACCCCTCGGTCACGTCGAGCAGCTCCAGCACGGCGTCGGCGATGGCGTCGGGCCGCTCCCCGGCCGCCACGCGCCTGCCGATCTCCGCGAACACCAGCGAGTGCAGGCAGCCGACGTGCCAGGCGACGGCCCGCGGCAGCGGGTCGCCCGGCGCGGCCCCGGTCTCCTCGGCCAGCACCTCGGCCAGCGCGTCGGTCATCTGCTGACCGAGGTCCTCCAGCCGGGCCCGGAGCGTCGGCGCCGAACGCATCATCTCCAGCACCCGCCCGAACCCGGCCGTCAACCCCAGCTTGCGGTCACGCTCGCCCAGCTCCTCGCGCAGCCGGGCCAGCACCGCGCCCGCCGCCGACCGGCCGGCGGCGCGTTCGCGCACGATGTCGGCCAGCCGCTGCGGCGAGGCCTCGTCGGGCGGCAGCACGAGGTCTTCCTTGGAGGGGAAGTAGTTGTAAAGCGTGTTCACCGACACCTCGGCCGCCGCGGCGACCTCGGCGATGGTGACCTGCTCGAACCCGCGCTCCACGAACAGGCCGATCGCCACGTCGGAGATGTGCTTGCGGGTCTTCCGCTTCTTCCGCTCCCGGAGCCCTTCGCTCATAATGCTGAAGTCTACTGCAAACTTTCAGTCCATTGCAGGTTTGTACCCTGACGAAAGTAAGGGCACGAGCTGGTCTTTCGGGCATGTCAAGCAGGTCGGCGTACTTCCTACAGTGCTGCTCATGATCAGAGCTCCCCGCACCGCCGCCGTCCTCCTCGCCTCTACGCTGACCCTGACCGTGTCGACCGCGATGGCGGCCTCTCCCGCCACCGCGGCCTCCTCGACGGACGATGCGCGCATCGCGATCCCTCGCCCCACCGGCCCGTACGAAGTCGGACGCGACACCCTGCATCTCGTCGACGCCGACCGACGCGACCCGTGGGCGCCCTCGGCGCGGGCACGCGAGCTGATGGTGTCGATGTACTACCCGGCCCGCACCGGCGGGAGCGCCGCTCCGTACATGACCGTCGACGAGGCTCGCCTGCTCCTCCAAGGGCGGAAGCTCGACAAGCTGTTCAAGCCCGAACAGCTCGCGGGCGTCCACACGAACGCACGCGTCGGCGCCCACCCCATCCGCGGCCGGCACCCCCTGGCGGTGCTCTCCCCGGGATTCACCCTCAACCGCGCCACGCTGACCACGCTCGCCGAGGAACTTGCCTCGAAGGGCTACGTGGTCGCCCTCGTGGACCACGCCTACGAGTCGTTCGGCACGACGTTCCCGGGCGGCCGTACCCTGACCTGCGTCGCATGCGAGGCGGTGGAGAACGCCCCCTCTGAGGAGGCGGAGAAGAAGCTGATGGCAAAGGCCGCGCTCAACCGGGCAGCCGATCTGTCCTTCGTCATCGACCGGCTGACCCACCCCGCACGGTCCGCCCCCGCCTGGAAGCGCTGGCAGATGATCGACGCGCGCCGGATCGGCGCCGCCGGTCACTCGCTCGGCGGCAACGCCGCGGCGAGCGTGATGGCGACCGATCGCCGCGTTCGCGCCGGGGTCAACCTGG
>JABFVJ010000267.1 GCA_013362835.1 Nonomuraea sp.
GCCGGCTCGCCGGCGGACAAAGCGGTCAGCCCGGCCACGAGCGCGGGCCGGTCGGCGCCGACGACGGTGGCCCGGAACCGCAGCGTGGTGCGTCCGGTGGCCAAGGAGTAGGCGACGTCGGCGTCCTCGACCGGCGTCTCGTCCAGTCGCGCCAGCAGCCGGGCCGCCTGCGCACGCAGCGCCGCCGGTGACTTGGCCGACAGCACCCACGGCACGGCCGCCGGTGGGATCCCGGGCGCGGCGGGTTCCTCGTCCGGGGGCTGCTCGATCACGACGTGCGCGTTGGTTCCACTCAGGCTGAACGACGACACCCCGGCCCGGCGCGGCTCCCCGGTCTCGGGCCACGGCGCCTGCTCGGTCAGCAGCCGGAGGCCGCCCGCCGACCAGTCCACGTGCGGGGTCGGCGCGTCGATGCCGAGGCTCGGGGGCAGCACGCCGTGCCGCATGGCGAGGACCATCTTGATCAGGCCGGCCAGCCCGGCCACCGCCTGCGTGTGCCCGAGGTTGGACTTCACCGAGCCCACCAGCAGGGGGCGGCCCTCGGGCCGGCGGCCACCGTGCACGGCCAGCAGGGCCTGGCCTTCGATCGGGTCGCCGAGCGTGGTGCCGGTGCCGTGCGCCTCGAGGGCGTCCACCTGGTCGGGGGTGAGCCGCGCGGCGGCCAGCGCCTGCTGGATGACCTGCTGCTGCGCGGCCCCGTTCGGCGCGGTCAGGCCGTTGGAGGCGCCGTCCTGGTTGACGGCCGAGCCGCGCACGACCGCCAGGACCTGATGCCCGTTGCGCCGGGCGTCCGACAGCCGTTCCACGAGCAGCATGGCCACGCCCTCGCCGAACGACGTGCCGTCGGCCGCGGCGGCGAAAGGCTTGCAGCGGCCGTCCGGCGCGAGCCCGCCCTGCCGGCGGAACTCGACCAGCAGCGTGGGGGTGGACATCACCGACACCGCTCCGACCAGCGCGGTCGAGCAGTCGCCCCTGCGCAGGGCCTGGCAGGCGTCGTGCAGCGCCACCAGCGCCGAGGAGCAGGCCGTGTCGATCGTGACCGCGGGCCCGTGCAGCCCCAGCGTGTACGCGATGCGCCCGGAGGCGACACTGCCGCCGTTGCCGTTGAGGAAGAACCCGTCGAAGCCGCCGGTGCCGTGCGCGGCGATCCTGGTGGCGTAGTCGCCGGCCATCATCCCGACATACACGCCGGTGGAGGTGCCGCGCAGCGCGTCCGCGGGGATGCCGGCCGACTCGATCGCCTCCCAGGCGATCTCCAGCAGGAGGCGGTGCTGCGGGTCCATGGCCAGCGCCTCGCGGGGCGAGATCTCGAAGAAGCCCGCGTCGAAGTCGGCCGCGTCCTCCAGGTAGCCGCCCGGCCAGGACTCCTCCCAGCCGCGACCCTCGGGAGCGGCCGTGATGCCACTGCCGCCACCGGCCACCAGACGCCACAGGTCATCAGGCGAGCGGACCCCGCCGGGGAACCGGCAGGCCATGCCGACGATCGCGATCGGCTCGTCGACGAGCGCCTGTTCCAACTGCGCCCGTGTCTCCAGCAGTTCGGCCGTCGCCCGCCTGAGGTAGTCGCGCAGCTTCTCCTCAGCACCCACCCGCGTTCCTTCGTATCGGGATTCCCACAGCGAATGATGGACAAGCCGCCACGCGCGAGACCAGGAAGAAGTGGCGGCGGAATCGCCTCCCGCCTTTCGCTGCCCGTTCTGCCTGGACCCCGCGCTCCGCACCGGCGAAGCTCCACGCTGGATACGACTGACATGAATCCGGAGGACGATTGTGGTCTTCGAGCCCACTCGTGGAGATCTTCCCGTCCGTTTCGGGCCGGGCATTCCCAATGTCCCGCCGATCGGGCCGGCGACGATCGACGCCGACGTGTACCGCGATCCGCAACGCTACGAGCTGGAGCGCTCGCGGGTGCTCAACCGTAGCTGGCAGGTGATCTGCCGCTCGGAGGAGATCGCCGGCCCCGGCGACTTCCACGTCTGGGAAGGGCAGGGCGAGAGCGTCGTCATCACCCGCCGCGAGGACGGCGGCCTGGCCGGCTTCCACAACGTCTGCCAGCACCGGGGCGCGCGCATCGTCCCGAAGAGTGGCACCGGGGCGCGCCGGTTCACCTGCCGCTGGCACAACTGGGCGTATGACATCGAGGGCAACGTGCGTGGCGTCCCCGACCGCCAGGACTTCGACCAGGCGTTGCTGGCCGGACTGTGCGCGCCCGCACTCGACCTCGACGAATGGGGCGGCTGGGTGTGGGCGGTCCTGGCGGGCCCGGGCACGGCGGGACGCCTGACCGACTGGCTCGGCCCGGAGATCGCCGCCGACCTCGGCGCCTACCGCATGCAGGACATGAAGCTCGTCGAGAAGCTCGTGTGGGACGTGGACGTCAATTGGAAGGTGTGCGTCGACGCCTTCAGCGAGTACTACCACGCGCAGGCGCTGCACCAGCTCCCCTCGTCGGACGTCAAGGACGCCCGCCACTCCACCATGGACGTCTTCGGCCGCAACGGCATGATGGTCGTGCCGTTCATGGGCGTGCTGGAGGAGCTGCGCACGACCCTCGACCACACACGGCTGGCCACGTGCAACTACCTGCTGTTCCCGACCACGGTGGTCAACAGCACGCGACTGCACACCCAGATCTTCCGGGCCATCCCGCTGGCCGTCGACAAAACGCGCTTCGAGGCGTGGGAGCTGCGCTACGACACCGACGACGAGGAGTACCTCGACTACGTCGAGATGGTGTGGGAGCTGTACAAGGCGTTCATCACGCAGGACGTCGAGGAGTGGACCGACGTGGCGGCGGTGGCACGCTCGTCGGCCTACCGCCGGAGCATCCTGAGCGATCGGGAATGCCTGATCACGCACTTCCATCGGGTCGTGGACGACATGCTGTCCGGCGGCGAGGGGCTCGGGCTCGAGCCCGGCCGCGCCACCCCCGTCCGGCCCGAGGTGTGACGTGGCGGTCACCACTTCTTCGGCCGTGACGGTCGAGCGGCTGCCGTCGCTCACCGGCGTGCGCTTCTACGCGGCGTTCGCGGTGGCGCTGCTTCACCTGGTCTACACCCAGGCGGTCTTCGCCGATCTGACGGTGCAGGTGGCGCTGGGGGCGACGGCTCCGCTGGCGACCTCCGCGGTGTCGGTGTTCTTCGTGCTGAGCGGCTTCGTGCTGGCCTGGTCGGCACGATCGTCCGACACGGCCGGCCGGTTCTGGCGGCGGCGCTTCGCCAAGATCTTCCCCAACCACGTGGTGATGTGGGCGCTGGCCGTGCTCTTCCTGATCCTCTACGGCGCGCAGTCCCACATGATCGGCGCCACCAACGGCCCCATCCGCTGGGACGCCACGTTCGCCAACTTCTTTCTGGTGCACGCCTGGGTGCCCGACGCGGCCTTCATCAACTCGGCGAACTCCCCCGCCTGGTCGCTGGCCTGCGAGTTCTTCTTCTACCTGCTCTTCCCGGCGCTGTA
>JABFVJ010000111.1 GCA_013362835.1 Nonomuraea sp.
CTCGCCGACCGGCAGCGGCCCGGTCTGCGCGCCCGGCCGGGTCAGGAACGGAGTCACCCGCCCCCGCCACGGCGCCGACAGCTCCTCCCAGGCCCCCGCGGCCTCGCGCAGCGCGGCCGGATCCGCGACCCGCAGCCTCCGGTACGCCGGCCGGACCAGCCATCCCTTCCTGACCCACTGCGTGAGCTGCCGCTGCACGACGTCCGGCGCGCTGCCGACGAGGTCGGCCAGCGTCTCCATGGACAGCGGCGGCGCGGCGGGCGAGGCCAGCTCGTACCGCTCGTCCAGATGCAGCAGCCACACGGCCAGCCGGACGGCGACCGGCGCGCGGGCCAGCGCCTCGTGCCTGCGTGCCGCCAGGTTCCGCGCGAACAGCTCCTGGACGAGCGCGGTCGCGACGGCCGGGTTCGCCGAGGCGTGCTCACGCAGCCGCCGCAGGTCGATCGGCCAGGCCCGGACCTCCGCCAGCGCGTCGACCTTGACCCGCTCGCCCGCGTTCCAGAAGGCCAGCTCGCCGACGAGGTCGCCGGGGCCGCGCAGGTCGTGG
The DNA here is from genome assembly GCA_013362835.1 of Nonomuraea sp. The sequence goes on from JABFVJ010000111.1 coordinate 548, forward strand.
ACGATCTCGCGGTCACCGCCCGGGATGTACTCGCGGGCGTATCCGTGGTCGATCAGGTAGACGCGGCCGGCCGTACGCGAGGGCGAGCAGATGAGCTCGCCGCGGCGGAAGAGGCGAGGACGTGCGCCCTCGTCCACGAGCGATCTGAACACGACCACGCCGACACCACCAATCTGGGGACGGCGGTGTCCTCGACATGACAGGGGGGAAACAGTCCCACTGACAAAGTGTCACATCGGCTGAACACGGGTCAATGGATCACACGTGCGCCGAGTCCGTCCGGTCGGGGACGAAGCGGTAGCCGACGTTGCGGACCGTTCCGATCAGCGACTCGTACTCGGTGCCGAGCTTGGCGCGCAGCCGCCGTACGTGCACGTCGACCGTGCGGGTGCCGCCGAAGTAGTCGTAGCCCCAGACTTCCTGCAGCAGCTGGGCGCGGGTGAAGACGCGGCCCGGGTGTTGGGCGAGGTACTTCAGCAGCTCGAACTCCTTGAACGTCAGGTCGAGCACCCTGCCGCGCAGCCTGGCCGTGTAGGTGGCCTCGTCGATCGACAGGTCGCCGCTGCGGATCTCGTCGGGCACCTCCTCGCCGGACGACTGCGACATGCGGCCGGTGGCCATCCGCAGCCGCGCCTCCACCTCGGCCGGGCCCGCGCTTTCGAGCAGCACGTCGTCGACGCCCCACTCGGCGGTCATCGCGGCGAGCCCGCCCTCGGTCACCACGACCAGCAGCGGGCAGTCGATGCCCGTGGTGCGGATCAGCCGGCACAGGCTCTTGGCCTGGACGAGCTCCTTGCGCGCGTCGACGATGACGGCGTCGGCGGGTGGCGTGTCGATGAGCGCGGACGCCTCGGCGGGCGAGACGCGGACCGAATGGAGCAGCAACCCGAGCGCCGGCAGCACCTCGGAGGACGGCTCGAGGGCGTTCGTCAGCAGGAGCAGGTTGCTCATTACGGCCTCCTCAAACGCGCAAGGACCCGGGGGCTACGTCGCCCAGGTCCTGTAGGCGAGGATATCCCACGAGTAAGTCGCGTCCATTGCGCGTCCACCAGGTGAACAGCGCGTCTCCTGGAACAACCTGGTTAAGGACGCCGCACAATGGAGCAGAGCCGATTGTGAGGAAACGTATGGCCACTGGAAAAATACGTTATTGGGCTGCGGCCAAGGATGCCGCCGGCGTGGCGGAAGAGCCGTTCGACGCGGTGACTCTTGAAGAACTCATGACCAAAATCACAGAGAATCGCGCCGAGCTCGCCCGGGTGTGCGGCCGCTCGTCGTTCCTCGTCGACGGCGCTCCCGTGGGAAAACGCGCCCACGACACGGTCGTGCTCGGCGAGGGCGCGACGGTGGAGGTGCTGCCGCCGTTCGCCGGCGGGTGATCGCGGGCTTCCCCGGGGAATGAGACATGCCAGTCGATAGGCTCATCTTCCCCCGCCGACGACAGGGAGCCGCATGCGCAAGCTGATCGTGTTTCTGATCGTGCTGATCGTTCTCCTTGTCGCACTCGACCGGGTCGCCGTGGCCGGCGTGGAACGCGACCTCGCCAACCGGATCGCCGCCGCCTCCGACCTCAGCGGTCCCCCCACGGTCACCATTGAGGGCATCCCTTTTCTCACTCAGGCCGTCTCCGGGCACTATCCGGAGGTACGGTTCGATCTCGGCACGCTCACCTACGGGGGCGTGCCGGTCAAGAACCTGCGCGGCGCCGCCTACGACGTGACCGCGCCGCTGTCCGACGTCCTGCAGAACAGGGCGGACATCCGGGCCCGGCGCGTGACCGTGAGCGGCACGCTCACCCGCGCCACGATCGACAAGTACGCGCCCGAGGGCGTCAAGATCAGCGGTAACGGACGGCGGCTCGTGGCGTCGGGAGAGGTGACGGTGGGGGCGAACAAGGTGAAGTTCGACGCCGAGCTGCGGGTCGAGGTGGCCGACGGCGGCATCAGGCTCCAGGCCGAGAAGATCCAGGGCGTGCCCGACCAGCTCGCCCACTTCGTGACGTACACGATCCCGTTCAAGGGCAAGCTGCCGTTCGACGTGAAGATCACGGGGGTCAGGAGCGTGGCCGAAGGATTGGAGTTCTCGGCCGAGGCGACTGACGTGCCGATCCGTGGATGAGCGTGAACCGCCACGTCCCCCCGTACGTGATGAGGATGTGAGCGCAGCAGGCACCGCGGACGAGGAGCTCGTACGCACCCTCTTCGACGAGCACGCCGGGCCACTGTACGGGTACGTGCTGCGACTCACGGGCGATTCCGGACGGGCGGAGGACGTGGTGCAGGAGACGCTGCTGCGAGCCTGGCGCCACCCCGACGCGCTCTCCGGCAGGCCCGTACGCGCGTGGCTGTTCACGGTCGCGCGTAACCTCGTCGTGGACCAGCACCGGGCCAAGAAGGCGCGGCCGCAGGAGACCGGCGACGACGCGCTCGCGGTCCTGCCGGCCGACGACGAGCTGGAACGCGCGGTCGAGTCCTGGGCCGTGGCCGAGGCGCTGGCCGCGCTCAGGCAGGAGCACCGCGAGGTGCTGATGGAGGTCTACTACCGGGGGCGATCGGTGAAGGAGGCGTCGGCGACGCTGGGCATTCCGCCGGGCACGGTCAAGTCCCGCACCTACTACGCGCTGCGCGCGCTCAAACTGGCGCTGGAGGAACGGGGGCTGGCGCCATGACCTGCGAAGAAGTGCGCCTGGCCATGGGCGCGCACGCGCTGGGCGCGCTCGACCCCGACGAGGCGCTGGAGATCGACAACCATCTCGCCACCTGCGAGGCGTGCGGCGCCGAGCTGCTCGAACTCGAAGGCGTCGCCGCGTTCCTCGGCAAGGTGTCCGAGCGCGACGTCGAGCTGGTGGCCAGCCCGCCGCGCCAGGTGCTCGACCGGCTGCTGAACGCCCGCGCCAAGCGCCACAGGCG
>JABFVJ010000137.1 GCA_013362835.1 Nonomuraea sp.
CGTACGGTGCCCGCCGTGCCGTCGACGGTGATCAGCTGGCCCGTCCTGATCTCGGTCGTGGCGTCGCGGACGCAGATGACGGCGGGGATCCCGTACTCGCGCGCGACCGTGGGGCCGTGCGCCACCGGGGAGCCGGTCTCGGTCACCAGGCCGGCCGCGGTCATGAACAGCGGCGTCCAGCCGGGGTCCGTGGTGGGCGCGACCAGGATCTCGCCGGGTTCGATGCGCGCGCCGACCGGGTCGCGGATCACCCGGGCCCTGCCGGTCGCCCGTCCGGCCGCCCCGGACATCCCGGAGAGCACGCCGTCCCGCGCGGGCTGGGCGGGGGCGAGCGCCTCCACGTCGGTCCCGTCGGACAGCAGGGCGCCGGGGACGGTGGGCCGGCGCAGCTCCCGCTCGTACTCGGCGCGCCGGGCCGAGGCGATCTCGCGCTGGTCCGTGCCGTCGCGGGCGGCGGACAGGGCCTCGTCCAGGGTCAGGAACATGATGTCGCCGGCGTGCTCCAGCCGCCCCCGGGCGGCCAGGTCGGCGCCGGCCAGGAGGAGCTGACGCCGGCTGGCCTGGATCGCGGGCAGCCAGGCGAACTTCCCGATCTCCCGCAGCCCGGTGAGCTGCCGCGAACGGCGCATGAGGAACACCGCCAGCCGCCCGCGCACCGGCCGCCTGCGCCGCGCCCGGCGCGCCACCGTCTCGATCGTCCGCTCCGCCCTGGCGGCCGCCGCCTTGAACCGTACGTCGGGCGCCTGCGCCGGATCCTCGATGCGCAGGTAGTTGGCGATGGTGCCGAACAGCGGCGCCGGGTCCTCGTCCCAGTGGGCCACGCCGACGTCGATCTCGGCCGCCGCGCGCATGCCGTACCTGGACAGGAAGTCGCGCATGCCGATGTCGGGGAGCTCGCCCGCGAAGTACCGGGCGGCGAGCTCCTTCGGCGGGGTGTGGAGGAACAGGTCGCGGTGCTCGCGCGCCCGCACGGCCAGGCCCCACAGCCTGAGGTCCATCTCGGTGGTCACGTTGTACGGCATGCCACCGAGTACGGCGTCGAGCTCCTCGTCCGTGGCGACGCCCTTGAGCAGCGCGGACGGGACCGTCCCGGCGATCATGCCGGCCGTCAGCGGCCACAGGATCCCGCGCATGTCGACGCTCATGACCGATCGGTGGGAGTCCTCGATGACCCAGCGCACCCGCTCGGCGGCCGTGGCGGACGCGCCAGGCGGCACGATCATCCGCCTGATCTCGGCGACGCCGCGGTGGACGCGGGCCCGCGCGAGCGCCGGGCGGGCCAGGCTCGACACCACTCCGGCCACCCCGGCGGGAACCATCCGCGCGGCGCCCTTGAGGACCGAGCCGACGTTGAAGGGCAGGCCGGGCCGCGGCGCGAACCGCGGATCGTCGAGCATGCGCAGCACGGCGCCCTGCACTCGCGGCCCGTAGACCTCCAGGGAGGCGCCGATCCGCCCGCGCATGCTCTTGTTGCGCATGAAGTCGGTCACGTCGAAGTAGATCCGGCCGCCGATCGGGACCAGCCGGGGCAGCGGGTCTCGCGGGTCGACCCGGGCTCCCGCGGCCTTGAACCACATGCTCCCGCCCGTCTTGAGCAGCGACATGCCCATCGGGGTGCACGGGCGCAGCATGCCCTGCATGTGGCCGAACTCCAGGTAGAGCCGCGTGTCGCCGGTCTCGGGCGGCGGCGGGAAGAGCGTGGTGACCGGCCGCGACTGCAGCAGCCACAGCGTGTCATCGGCGTCGATCGCCCACTCGACGTCCTGCGGCGAGCCGAAGTGCTCCTGCAGGCGCAGGCCGGCCGCGCGCAGCCGTTCGAGCTGCTCGGCGGTCAGGCAGCCGCCGGGGTTCGGCTCGGCCGGGATCCCCAGGGCGAGCACGTGGTGGTCCGGTACGACGGTGCCGTCGACGATGGCGGTGCCCAGGCCGGGGGCGGCGTCGACGACCGTCTCCGTACGGCAGCCGGTGATCGGGTTGGCGGTGAACAGCACCCCGGCCGCGACCGGGTCGACCATGCGCTGCACCACCACGGCCATGGCCGCCTCGTCGATCCCGGCGGCGGCGCGGTAGGCGACCGCCCGTTCGGTGTACAGCGACCCCCAGCAGCGGCGGACCGCGTCGATCAGCTCGCCCGGCCCTTCGACGTTGAGGTACGTGTCCTGCTGACCGGCGAAGCTGGCCTCCGGCAGGTCCTCGGCGGTGGCGCTGGAGCGGACCGCCACCCGCCCGCCGCCGAGCCGCTCGTACGCCTCGGCCAGCTCCTTCTCCGGAAGCTCCCCCGACCGGTACGCCTCGACCGTCAGGCAGAAGCCGCCGGGGACCCGTTCACCCGCCTTGATCATCTCTCCGAGGCCCGCGGCCTTGCCGCCCACCAGATCGCCCATGGAACGGTCGACGTCGGAAAGCTGGATCAGATTCATGGCGCCTTCTCCCCAAGGCCGGTCAGACTCCCCGGAATCCCACCTTTTCGACGCTAACACTCCGACGGTCGTCGCCGTACCCTCCCGGGTGCGGGGGATGGGGAGTTCCCCGCACCCGGGAGCCCCTTACGGCAGCGGCACCGCCCGGTCCAGGGCGGGCGGGGTCACCGGGCCCTGTCGCAGGTAGGCCCGCATGGCCTCGTAGTCGCGCTCGCCGCGCACCGCGTCGGTGTACCCGGCGAAGGCGGTGTAGCCGTCGGCGCCGAGCAGCGTGTACGCCAGCGCGGCGAGCCGGTAGGTCCTGCCGGTGTCGAGCGGCTGCCCGTCGACGATCACGTCGGCGGGGTTGATCCGGTCGCCCACGGGCCGGTTCGCGGAGTAGGAGAAGCGCACGTTCTTGGACACGGCCAGCGGCGCGAACCTCACCGTTCCGTCGGCCTGCGTCTGCCACTGCTGCTCCAGGGCCTGCTCGATCTGCGAGCCCTTGACGGAGACCGTGAGCACCGGGTTGGCGTACCCCCACGCCGCCCACGACTCGCCCATGAGCACCTGACCGTCGGCGTCGGCGGGGTTGGCGCCCTTGGCGAACCTCAGGTCGCCGCGCAGCGAGTTCGAGCCCTTGACCGGCGCCACGGCCACCATGGCCAGGTCGGCCCCGCCGCCCTCGGTCCGCCGCGAGTCGAAGTACGCCACGTCGGCCACGGTGTTGCCGAGCGTGCTCTGACCCGTCGCGTCGCGGGTCCTGGTGAGGTCGCCGGTGATCGTCCCGTACGGCTTGGCGTAGGTCTCCTTCTGCTTGGCGTTCCAGTGGTCGACCAGCTTCACCATCGCGGGGTCGGGGGTGACGTCGCGAGTCACGGGGTGGTTGACCGCGGTGGTCTCGGACCTGATGACGTCACGGGTACGCCGGTCGATCCTCAGGTTGATCTCGCTGATCAGGCGGCCGTGGTTGGCGGCCTCGACGACCGGGCGGGGGTTGCCGGCGGGGTCGGGGAGCGAGCAGGTGAAGTACCAGTGCCAGTGGCCCGTGACGATGACGTCGATGTCGGGCGAGGCCTTCTGGGCGAAGTCCCAGATCGGCCCGCTCTTCTGGTCGGCGCAGCCGTTGTAGTCGCTCCCGGCGTTGCCGCCCTCGTGCACGTTGGCGACGATGGCCTTGACGCCGCGCCGCTTGAGGATGGCGGCGTACTTGTCGGCGGTCTCCAGCAGCGGCAGGTTGTCCAGCCCCGGCTGGTAGGAGGTGGAGCCGTCCACGGTGGTGGGCGTGGTCAGGTTGATGAACCCGACGGGGATGCCCTGGAAACGCTTGATCACGTACGGCGGGAGCACCGGGCGGGTGTCGCCCTTCGCGGTGATGTTGGCCGTGGAGATGGCGAAGTCGGCGCCGTGGAACCGACGACCGTCGGAGTCGGTGAAGCAGCTGTCGAGGCCGATCTCGCCGAAGCACTCGCCCTGGCCCATGTGGTCGCGCAGGAATTCGAGCGACCGGTCCAGCTCGTGGTTCCCGACCGCGGTGAACTCCACGCCGATCTTGTTCAGGAACTCGATCGTGGGCTCGTCGGCGTGGTACGACACCTCGGTCGGCCAGCCGCTGAAGTTGTCACCCGACGAGAACGTGACCGTGTTCTCGTGCCCTTCCCTGAGCCTGCCGAGATGCGCCGCCACGTACGGCGCGCCGCCCACCACCAGGGTGTTCCCCCGCGCGTCCTTGATCGTGCCGTCGGTGGCGTTGGTCTGCGGGGTGATGTAGCCGTGGAAGTCGGTGAGGGACAGCAGTTGCACGTCCACGGGCTTCGGCGCGGCCAGTGCCGGTGAGGCGGAAGAGGCCAGAGTGACGCCTAAGGCGACAACGATCCACTTGCGGAAGGAATGCACGCATACTCCTCGATAGGGGATGTAACGGGAGAAAAGACTTGCGGATCAGCCCTTCGAGCCGGTGAACGCGATCCCGGCGATCAGCTGCCGCTGCATGACCACGAAGAGAACGATCACGGGCAGCGAGGCGACGACGGACCCGGCGAAGAGGATCGGGTAGTTGGTCAGGTACTGGCCGCGCAGCGAGGCCAGCCCGGCGGAGAGCGTCATCATCTCCGGGTCGGTGTTGACCACCAGCGGCCAGAGCAGGCTGCTCCAGGACCACATGACGGTCAGCAGCCCGAGCGCCAGCAGGCCGGGCCGCACCAGCGGCAGCATGATCCACCAGTAGATCTGCAGCGGGTTGGCGCCGTCCAGCCGCGCCGCCTCGTCCAGCTCCCTCGGCAGCGTCTTGAAGAACTGCCGCAGCAGGAACGTGCCGAAGGCCCCGAAGATCCCGGGGGCGATGAGCGCCTGGAGGGTGTTGAGCCACCCGAGCCCCTGCACGATCTCGTACCGGGGCAGCAGGAACAGCTCGCCCGGCACCATCAGCACGGCCAGGAACAGCATGAAGATCAGCCCGCGTCCGGGGAACTCCAGCCGGGCGAAGGCGAAGGCCGCGAGCGAGCACAGCAGCAGCTGCCCGGCCGTCACCGCCGCCGTCACGATCACGGTGTTGAGGAACTGCCGCCCGAGCGGCACGGTCCTGAACACGTCGGCGAAGTTGTGCCACTGCCAGGAGGGCAGGGCCGTGGGCGGCACCCGCATCGACTCGGTGACCGTCTGCAGCGAGACCACGAGCTGCCAGACGAACGGCGTGACCATGATCAGCCCGCCGGCGAGCAGCACCGCGTGCACGATCCAGCGCCTACTCATAGTGGACCCACCGCCTCTGCAGCCTGAACTGGACGGCGGTCAGCACGAGGATCAGGGCCAGCAGCACGACCGCGATGGCGGCGGCGTAACCGCGGCTGTTCTGCACGAAGCCCTGCTCGTAGAAGAGGTAGACGATCGTCCGGCTGCCCGCCATCGCCGGGCTCTTGCTGTCGATCATGAGATAGACCAGGTCGAACACCTGCAGCGCGTTGATCAGCGTGATCACCACGACGAAGAACGTGGTGGGCGTGAGCAGCGGCAGCGTGATGCGGAAGAACTGCCGCATCCTGCCCGCGCCGTCGATCGCGGCGGCCTCGTAATAGTGCTTCGGGATGCCCTGGAGGCCGGCCAGGAACAGCACCGCGTTGTAGCCGAGCGAGCTCCAGATCCCGACCACCGCGATCGCGTAGATCGCGAACTCGGGGTCGGACACCCAGTACGGCCCGTCGATCCCGACCTGGCCGAGCAGGTAGTTGATCAACCCGAAGTCGCCGTTGTAGAGGTAACGCCAGGTCAGGCCGACGGCCGCGGGCATGGTGACCACGGGCAGGAAGTACAGCGTGCGGTAGAAGCCGAGCCCGCGCAGCCCCGGCACGTTGAGCAGCGCCGCGATCGCGATCGACAGCGGCACCCCGACGAGCACGAGCGCGGAGTAGAGCAGCGTGTTGCGCAGCGCGCCGATCATCTCCTCGTCGCCGAAGAGGGCGGCGAAGTTGTCCAGGCCCACCCACGTCTGCCCGCCGAACACGCCGGACTCGGTGAAGCTGAGGTAGAACGTCTGGACGATCGGCCACAGGTAGAACACGGCCAGCCCGAAGGCCATCGGCGCGATCAGCCCGTAGCCCCAGAGCCAGTCGCGCCGCGACCGCCGCCCCGGCGGGGCCGCCGCCTTCACGGCGGCCCGTTCCTCGGTCAGCACCATCGGCTACTCCTTCGCCAGGATCTCGTTCATCCGCGTGGCGATCTCCTTGGCCGCGTCCGCGGTCGGCCGCCTGCCCGCCCACGCCTCGGCCATGAGCTTGTTCTGCACGTCCTGCCACTTGGCGGTGTTCAGCGAGACGGGGTACGGCACGCCGTGCGGGAGCGAGGCGTCGAAGGTCTCCTTCAGGTGGTAGCCAGGGAAGGCCGCGAACCAGCCGTCCTGGGTGCCGGCCCGCGAGGAGACCGAGGCGCCGCCGGAGTCGCTGAGGATCTTCTCGCCCTCGTCGGAGGAGATGAAGGTGGCGAACTCCACGCTCTCGGCCGGGTGCGCGCTCTTGGCCGACACGGCGTTGGCCAGGCCGAGCAGGATGACGGCCTCCTGCGCCGGCCCCTTCGGCAGAGGCGCGACGTCGATCTTGTCGCCGCGCTCGGTGTTGGCCTTGAACGCGGTGGCGAGCCAGGAGCCGCCGTAGTACATGCCGTACTTGCCGGTCATGAACAGTTGGATGGGGTCGGTGTCGGTGGTCGCCTCGGCGGGCGGGGCCACCTTGTCCTTGTTGATCAGGTCGGTCCAGAACTCCAGGCCCTGGATGGAGCCGGGCTCGTCGAAGCCGGACTTCTTGCCGTCGGCGGAGATGACGTGGCCGCCGGCCTGGACCATCGTGGGGTAGAAGCCGCCCTGGTCCCACATGGGGGCGAGCAGGCCGTACTGCTTCTTGGCGGGGTCGGTCAGCTTCTTGGCGGCGGCCCTGAGGTCGTCCCAGGTCCAGTCGGCGGTCGGGTACTTCACGCCGGCCTTGTCGAAGAGCTCCTTGTCGTACCAGAGCACGGGGAGGCCGACGTCGCGCGGCATGCCGTACAGCTTGCCGTCGTAGCGGTAGCCGTCCACGATGGCCTGCGGGAAGGCGCTGACGTCGGCGTTCTCGATGGGGGCGATCACGCCGCCCTTGGCGTACAGGCGGACGTTGAGGCTGTTCATCCAGAAGACGTCGGGGGCGGCGCCGCCGGTGGCCGCGGTCTGGAGCTTGGTCCAGTACTGGTCCCACGGGGTGATCTCAAGCTTGACCGTGACGTTCGGGTGCTTCTTCTGGAAGGCGTCGATGATCTTCTGGGTGCTGGCCTGGTCGTTCTTCTCCCAGATCGCGTAGCTGATCGTGATTTTTCCGGACGTGGTGGTGGTGTCGGTGCCGGAGCCACAACCAGTCAGGGTCGCGGCCAGAGTCATCGCCGAGGCGGCGGCCAATGCCATTCGCAGGCGCACGGGGGGTTCCTTTTCTGTCTCAGAACGCGGTGTTGGTGAAGTTCGTCCTCGCCACGACGTCGGCGTATCCGTTGACGTCGAAGTCCTCGGCGTAGAAGAGGTGGAAGCCGTCGCCGCCGGCGGTGACGGCGGTGGCCGACTGGTCGCCGGCGGTGTTCGGGTTCATGCGCTCGCAGGGGAACCGGCCGGTCGTCGTCCCGTCGGCGTTGAAGCCGCGCGCGTACACCTCGTACGACCGGCCGCTGTTCCAGATGTCGGACTCGGTCCAGCCGACGACGAACCGCCCGGTGTCGTCCACGGCGACCGACGGCGACCCCTGGACCGCGCACCTGTCCACCGAGTCGACCTCGCCGCAGAGCGGCGGGTACTCCTTGCCGCCGTCGGAGACGGTGTTCGGCGCGTACTTCCCGAACGCGACCGGGCCTTCCGCGAACCTCGGCCCCAGGGCGGGCGTGAGGCCCCGCGTCCGCACCCGCCACACGGTCGTCACGTCGCCTCCGGTGACCGCCACGTTGTCGCTCCAGGCGACCACGCTGTCGCCGCTCGCGGTCGTCGCCACGGCGGGGGCCAGGTGCTGGGCGGCCGCGTTGGTGTTGATCTTCGTGGGGCCCGCGACGGTCGCGCCGGTCGCCGAGATCCGCTTGCCGTACACGTCGGGCGCCCGCTGCCAGACCACGGTCGCGGTGCCCGCGCCGTCGACGGCCACGTCCGGACGGTCGCCCGCGCTCACCTGGATCGGCCCGAAGGCCCGCGAGGTCGGCGAGGCCGGCGAGGCGTAACCGGCGGCGCGGACGGTCGCGGTCGGCGCGTCCTCCCAGACCACCGTGAACCCGCCGTCGCCCCGGACCGCGATCCTCGGCCGCGTCTGGTCGCCGCTCCACTGCGGGTCGTTGGCCCAGATCGTCGCGCCCAGCGCGCCCGACGGCGAGAGCCTGCGCACCGCGATGTTGTGCTCGCCCCGGCAGTCGCCGTCCTCGGCCCAGGCGACGTAGGCGTCGCCCGAGTCGTCGACGCCGACCGACGGCTGCACGTGGTTCCAGCCGGTCGCGCACCCGGCCCCGCCCATCGAGACCTTCACCGGGCCGGTCACCGGTTGCCCGTAGCGGTAGATGCGCGCGTAGACCTCGGTGCCGTCCAAGGAAGCACGATCACGGTCGTCCTCCCAGGTCACGGCCGTGTAGCCGTCGCGCATGGCCGCCGCCCTGGGCGCCCGCTGGTCGTCGGGGCCGTTGGCGGCCATCTGGAGCGCGGCGTCCGGATAGGCGGAGGGGACGAACTTGATCACCTCGTCCAGCATCGCGTCGAAGTCCGCGTCGTACGCCGCGTAGATCCCCGCGTCGTCGATCCGGACGAAGGAGTCGTCCGAGGCGGTCAGGGAGCCGCGGTTGAGATTGTGGGAGCCGGTGTAGACGTAGCGCTTCGTGGCGCCGCCCGCCGCCGCCGACGGCCCGTCCACCAGCATGATCTTCGAGTGGAGGTTGCCGGCGGCGCAGGAGTCGCCGGCCGGGTAGTGGCAGCCGCCCGGCCTGAACGTGTGCACCACGACGCCGCCCGCGGCGAGCTCCTGAGCGGTCGAGACCGTCTGGTTGCCCTCGGAGACCAGCACCTGCACGACGCATCCCTGCCGCTTCTTCGCCTTGAGCGCGTCGATGACGAGCGACCTCTCCGTGGAGAACTGCGACTGCACGACGCGGATCGTGCCGGGGCAGCCCACGTCCTCGATCATGGCCGCGACCAGGTCGGCGCTGTCATAGGTCTCCTGGTCGTACGCGGTGTCGCGGGGCTCCATCCAGACCGTGACCTTGCCGCTGCCCGAGGTGAACGGCGCCCGCCAGGACGTCCGCACCCGGGAGGCCAGCGTGTCGAACACCCGCCGGTAACCGTCGGCCAGCTCGGCGTCGCCCGAGCTGACCAGCATGTTCTGGTGGAGGCCGTTCTCGGGGCTGAGATTCTGCGAGCTCTGCACGACCACGTCGGTCCTGCCGTCCGTGAGGGCGCCGAACACGAAGAACTTGTGATGGTCGATGTCGGTGTCCGGGCCGTTGCAGCCCATGTCGCAGAGCGTGACCGGCACGCCGGCGGCGGCCAGCTCGTCGAGCAGCGCGTCGTGGCCGGACCCCTCGGACACCACCCGTACGTCGACGCCCCGGTCGTGCGCCGCGACGAGCGCGTCCTTGACGGCCCGGAGCTCCAGCACGTACGTCGCCACGCGGAGCGTGGAACCCGGCGCGGCCAGGCCGATCAGCCCCAGCAGCCGCGTCGTCAGGGAGCCGTCGAGCGTGCCGTCGACGCCCGGCTCGCTGAAGTACGCCGAGAGCTGCGGAGTCGCCGCCCGAGCCGGCGTGATCACGCCGAGCAGGCAGGATAACCCGATCAGGATGACGGACAGGCGCTTGATCATGCGTGCCTCTCTCCACTGAGATCGCGTCGGATGTCGCGGGTCCAGGCCGCCACCTCGGCCTCGGTCTCCGCCCGTTCCCGTGGCCAGCCCCGCACGTCCGGGCGGGTCTGCCACGGCTCGGGGCCGGTCTCCTTGCGGTACTCCACGCCCAGCGCGGCGAGGCGCCGCTCGTGGTGGTGCAGCCGCGCGCGGAAGTCGTCGAAGTCCCCTCCGGCGGGGCTCCACACGACCTCGGCGAAGGCCGACAGCCGGGGGAAGGCCATGTAGTCGAGCGCGCGGGGCGAGTCGATGTACTCGCTCCAGAGGTTCGCCTGCGCGCCCAGCACCCGGCCGGTCTCGGCCTCCGTGAGCTCCGGCGGCACCGGTTCGAAGGCGTAGACGTCGCTCAGCGAGATCACGTTGCCGATCGGGATCGGCTCGTCGGCCCGGTCCGACTGCCGGAAGTCGAGGTAGAGCTCGGTGAACGGGCAGGTGATCACGTCGTGCCCGGCCCTGGCCGCCACGACCGCGCCGTACGTCCCGCGCCAGGACGCCACGGTCGCGCCCGGCGGCAGGCCGCCCTCGATGATCTCGTCCCAGCCCAGCAGGCGCCGCCCGCGCGCGGCCAGGTGGTCGGAGAACTGGCGGATGAACCAGCTCTGCAGCTCGTCCTCGTCGCGCAGGCCGAGCTCGCGGATGCGCCGCTGGGCCGACGGGCTCTCCCGCCACTGCGTCTTGGGGCACTCGTCGCCGCCGACGCAGACGTACTCGCCGGGGAAGATCTCCATGACCTGGTCGAGCACGTCCCGGTAGAAGGCGAGCGTGGCGTCCTCGACGTTGAGCACGTTGGGGGAGACGCCCCACCGCGTGGCTACCTCCAGCCGGTCGTCGAGGTTGCCCAGCTCCGGGTAGGCGGCGATGGCCGCCTGCGAGTGTCCCGGCAGCTCGATCTCGGGCACCACGGTGACGAACCGGTCCGCCGCGTACGACACGATCTCGCGCAGGTCGTCCTGGGTGTAGAAACCGCCGTGCGGGCGGCCGTCGAACAGGCCGTGCTGACGGGACCCCATCGGGCTCTCCCGTCGCCAGGCGCCGACCTCGGTCAGCTTCGGGTAGCCCTTGACCTCGAACCGCCAGCCCTGATCGTCGGTGAGGTGCAGGTGCAGCACGTTGAGCTTGTGCGCGGCCAGCAGGTCGACGTACCGCAGCAGGTCGGGCTTGGGCAGGAAGTGCCTGGCCACGTCGATCAGGCAGCCGCGCCACCGGAATCTCGGCCGGTCCTCGACGGTGACCGGGGGGAGGAGCCAGTCCGCCTCGCCGACGGCGCCGCCGCGGAAGGCCGCGGGCGGAAGGAGCTGGCGCAGGGTCTGCGCGCCGTAGAACGCCCCCGCCGCGTCACCCGCCTCGATGCTCACCCGGTCGGGGCGTACGAGCAGCCGGTACGCCTCATGGCCGAGCCCGGCGTCCAGGGTGAACTCGATCGCCCCCGGCCCCGGCTCTCCCGGCGGCAGCGGCAGGCCGGTCGCGGGGGACAGCGCGGCACGCAGCCGGCCCTCCACCCTCCAGAGCTCGGGGGGTGCGGCGATCACTGTGGCCGTGGTGAGAGCGAAAGGCCCCGCGCCGTCTCGGGTGAGGTGAAAGGGTCGTGGCAGCAGCAAGACAGGTCCCTGAGGGGTCGGAGGTCGGGATACGGGCCGGGCGGGAAGCCCCGCCGTCGGGCCGGGAATCGCCCGCGGTCACATGGATCTGGCCTCTTCTCTAGGTGACCGCCCCGATGAGCATTTATGATGGAGTCCACCATTAAGATTCGTCAAGAAGGGTGATCCGTGACGCTCTCCGTGACCGGCGGCGACCTCCAGCGGCTCCGGCGGCTCAACGCGCTCGCCGCGCTCGCCGCCCTGCGCGCCGGCGGGCCGGCGACGCTGACCAAGCTCGCCGAGCGCGCCGACCTGGCCAGAGCCACCATCAAGGAAGTGGTCAAGGACCTGATGGAGCTGGGCTGGGTGGCCCAGATGGACCCGAGCGGCGGGGAGAAGGGCAGGCCCGCGCGCCGCTACCGGTTCCGCGCCGAGGCGGGCCGGGTGCTCGGGCTCGACATAGGAGCACACAAGGTGCTCGCGGTCGTGGCCGACCTCGACGGCAACGTCCTGCACACCACCCGTGAGCCGGTCACCCCCGAGCAGCCGCGCGCCGAGCGGCTGGCCGCCGTGGACAGGGCCGTCGACGCCTGCCTGGCCGGCTCCGGCACCTCCGCCTCCGACGTCTGGATCGCCGTCGCGGGCAGCACGGGCTACGTCGACCTGCAGGGACGCGTCGTCCTCTCGCGGGCCATCCAGGACTGGTCGAGCGTGCCGCTGGCCGACCACCTCGGCGCGCGGCTGCGCTGCGCCGTCCTCGTCGAGAACGACAGCAGGCTCGCCGCGCTCGCCGAGTGCCGCAGGGGCGTCGCCCGCGACACCCCGAACCTGATCTTCCTGCACGTCGGACGGCGGGCCGGAGCCGCCGTCGTCCTCGACGGGGTCCCCCTGCGCGGCGGCGGCGGCGCGGCGGGTGAGATCGGCGTGCATCCGCTGTTCAACCTCGGTCACGTGGGCGAGCTCCTGCAGTCCGTCCCCGCCGTGGAGCCCGGCACGCCGCCCGACGCGGTCGCCGGAGCGGTGTTCGAGGCCGCCAGGCGCGGCGACCCCGGGGCCCGCGGCGCAGTCCTGCGTTACGTCAAGGTGCTCGCGCTGGCCACCACCGCGATGGCGCTCACCGTCGACCCCGACCTGGTGGTGCTCGGCGGAGGCTTCTCCCGGTCGGCCGACGTGCTCCTGGAGCCGCTGCGGGGCGAGCTGGAGACGATGTGCCTGCGCACTCCGGAGCTGCGGGCCTCCGTGCTCGGCGACGAGTGCGTGGCGGTCGGGGCCGTGTGTTACGGCGTCGAGCACCTGTCCAAGACCCTCTTCAACCCGGAGACCGGCCCGCTGTCCGCGACCGCGCCCCTCCAGTAACGGTGTGCTCCACCGAAAAGCCCGCGCGGTCGGTCAGCGGGCCTCGGGGCGTCGCCGGACGGCCAGGTCCTTGACGTCGCCCGCCGTGCCGGTGGCCGTCAGGGCGGTGGCGAGCAGGATGAGCTGGTTGAGCACCTTCAGGAACAGCAGCATGCCCGCCGCCCCCGCCACCACCCGGTAGGCGGGGTTGGCGGCGGTGAGGTTGACGTAGACCTGGCCGAGCGTCTTGAGGATCTCCAGCCCGGCGGTGATGACCAGCGCCGGGCCCATCACCCGGCGGAACGGCACCCGTAACCGGGGCGGGGCGGTCAGCAGCGCCATGGCCAGCAGCGTGTTCACGCCGAGGCCGAGCACGATCCCGGCCGCGGTGAGCACCCACTGGGCGGGAAGCGCCGCCACGCCCACGGTGAGCACGGCCAGCCACGTCAGCAGCCGTTCGGCGGCGAAGGCGACGGCGAGCGACAGGGCGAGCAGCAGCCCGAGCCCGGCCATCACGCCCAGGTCGATGAGCTGGCGCAGGAAGAAGTTGCCCGGGTACTCCTCCAGCCGCCAGATCGCCCGGGTGGCCGAGCGCAGCGTGTCCATCCAGAACAGCCCGGTCACCGGCAGCGCGACGAAGGCCACCAGCCCGGCCGTGCCCCCGGCCTCCCGTAACGCCTGGACGTCGAGGCGCGGGAAGTTCTCGCTCAGGTAGTGCTGGACCGTGGCGAGGACCGTCGGGTCGTCCATGACGTGGCCGAGGATGCCGAAGGCCAGCAGGGCCAGGGCGAAGGTGGCGAAGAAGGAGTAGTAGGTGAGGGCCGCCGACAGCCGGCCGCCGTCGGCCTTGTCGTAGCGCACCACGGCGCGGGACAGGTGGTCGAGCCAGCCGTGCCGGTCGCGGGCCCGCCGCCAGGCCGCCGCCAGGGACTTGAACGGTCCGGTGGCGTTCATGGCGCGCGGTTCCCTTCGCTTGCGTCCCGGTGGCCGTACACGCCGGGTGCCCACCGTACCGCTACCCACGCACGAGGAGATCACGGCCGCCGGGCGGGCGGCCGTGATCCCCTCCGTCAGCGGAGGTCGAACGCGCGGAGGGTGGTCTGCCTGACGCGGTTGCCCGCCGCGTCCCACGCCTCCGCCTTCAGGCTCACCGCGCCCTTGGTGACGCGGTAGGGCGGGTACTTCGCACGGGCGGTGTAGCCGCCGTCCCGGCCGCGCCTGAGGTCGGCGGGCTGCCAGGTGGCGCCGTCGTCGGTGCTGGTCCACAGCCGCACGCCCGCGATGGCCGGCATCTTCGCCGCCGACGGCCCGTGGTAGGCCTCCAGCTCGAACGTGTGCCCGCGCCCGGCCGCGACCGTGTTCGCGGCGGACAGGCTGTCACCGAGGTCGTAGCTGACGTAGACCGCCGGCGTGGTGCGGCACTGCTCGACCAGCCCGTCGACGAACCAGGCGTAGCAGTTGGCGCCCGGCCTCAGCTGGTCCTTGGCCGGCGGGGCGGTGAACGTCCACTCGATGTCCTGAAGGTCGTTCCTGGCCGTCAGCCGGTACGTGCCCGGCCCCTCGGGCAGCGGGTAGCGCGGCAGCGTGTCGAACCCCGGCACCGGGGCGTTCCGGATCTCCTTGCCGTCGCGGTACAGGTGCAGCTCGTACTGTGGTGCCAGGTCGCCGAACGCGACGCCGTCGTCGCGCCGTTCGCCGACCCCGCTGACCATGGACGGCGTCACCCACAGGTTGCCGTCGTGCACGCAGATCGCGCACGGCACCCCGATCACGAGCTGCTTG
>JABFVJ010000015.1 GCA_013362835.1 Nonomuraea sp.
CGGCGCGGGTCTGGCCTGGCGGAGGCGGTCGTCACGGCTGCTCCTCGACCGGGAGGCGGCCTGCGTGCCGGCCACGCCGCCGTACGTGACGTCGTCGAACGAGCGGGCCGCGGCGGTCAGCTCGGCGGCGAAGCCGGGCAGCGCCCCGCCCGCCTCGGCGGCGAGCTCGTCGGCCGTACGGCCGGGCATGCCGTCGACCAGCGCGCGTTCCTCCAGGTCGCGGGCGATGGCGCGGAGCCGTTCCTGGATCGCCCGGGTCCAGTCGCCCTCGGCGGCGAGGCGTTCTGCGGCCTGGCGGTGCTCGGCCGCGGTCATGGCGCGCTCGCCGTACAGGCCGCCGGAGGCCAGGGCGTTCCTGCGCGCGGTCCTGCGCAGCCGCCACGCGACCAGCAGGATCACCCCCAAGAGGATCAGCACGATGACGACGGCGGCGATGATCCCGCCGGTCGAGCCGCCGCCCGTGGCCGCGTCCATCAGGTCGCCGATGAACTGCATGAAACGGCGGTAGAGCTGGTCGAGCAGGGACTCCTTGTCGTATTCCGGCTTGAGGAGCTCCTCCGCGGCTCTGCGCGCGGCCTCCTCCCGGTCGATCGGGCTCACGACCTGGCGGAGTTGGACGGGTGCCAGAGCTCGTCGGCGGAGGCGTGCACCCATCCCTGGCGCTGCTGCTCGATCGCCGCCGTCTGCAGCACGAGGTCGAACGCCTCGCCGCGCATGCGCCGGTCGGCGTAGAGGAGACCGGAGACGCCGGCCTGGAAGGGATAGGAGAACATCGCGCTGAGCGTGCCGCCGACGGCGATGAGCACGGCCGCGATGACGGACGAGCCCACCGAGCCGCCGCCGAGCATGCCGATCAGCGTGCCGCCGAGCGTGAACGGCACCGCGAGCACGCCTGACACCACGCCGACCAGTATCGAGGTGAGCAGCAGGATGCCGAGCACCCGCCAGAAGTCGCCGGTCACCAGGTGCCAGGAGCGCCGCATGGCGTCGAACGGCCCCCTGCCCTCCAGCACCACGGCGGGCGCGGCGAACGCGAACCGGGTGGTGATGAAGAGGTAATAGGGGATGAAGAGGATGACGAACAGGGCCATCACGCCGAGCATCAGACCGACGCCGTCGGAGGAGGAGACGTTGACGGCGAGCGCGTACATGACCAGCACGAGGGCGATCAGGGGCGCGAGCATCATGGCGGCCATCAGCCCGACCACGCCGAACAGCGCGGGGAGGCGGCCCTTGCTGAGGTGCCAGGCCTCGACCGCCGTGATGTTGCCGCCGAAGACGGCCCGGCCGAGAATGCGGGTCAGCACGCCGGTCAGCACCGTGACCACGACGAACTGGATCGCGTACGAGACCAGCATGCCGCCGTACTGGGCGGCGACGCCGTAGAGGCCGTTGAGGCCGGCGGAGGCCGCCTCGGGGTCGGCCAGCACGTCGCCCATCGAGCCGAACAGGAACGCCTGGCCCACGGCCAGCGGCACCGAGCTGAGCAGGGCGGCGACGGCGGACAGCCCCAGGACGGCCTTGGGGTTGGACCTGATCAGCTTGATCGTGCCGTCGAGCATGTCGCCGAGCCCGAGCGGGCGCAGCGGGATGATGCCGGGCCGCAGCGCGGGCGGCGGCATGTAGCCGTAGCCGGGCGGCGGGTAGCCGGGACCGGACTGCGGATGGCCGGGGCCCGGCTGGGAGTAAGGTGTCTGAGGCCCGGGCGGGCCGTAGGGCGGCGGCGGAGGAGCCTCGCCGTACGGCTGGCCGTAGGGAGCCTGCTGGGGCGAGCCTGGCGCGGTCCACGGGGAAGCCTGCGGGGCGCTGTAGGGCGGGGGCTGTTCGGCAGACCAACCTGGGGGCGTCTCGGGCGTGCGTCCGTGACCGTCTGACATATCCCCAATCCTGGCACGCTGGGCGGGCGACTGGTGTCACGGAGACGATTCGCCGCCTCATCTTGCCCGCATTCCACGGCGAATCAGGGCAAGGATGGCATCCGGGGATGGCCGAAAGTCGCTTTGTTACCGCAGACTGAGAGTGTGGTTGCGGGGGGAACCTAAAATTCGCCTTTTGTAGGGCTCATGTCCCACTCATGGGCCGACCAAGGGTAACCTTCAGCGATCGTGCGGGTATGTCCCACAATGCGTAGAACGAATGAGGGGCCATGAAAGGTCGCGTGCTGGTCGTCGACGACGACGCCGCTCTCGCCGAGATGCTCGGCATCGTGTTGCGCGGAGAAGGCTTCGAGCCGTCCTTCGTCTCCGACGGCGACAAGGCCCTCGACGCGTTCCGGGATACACGCCCGGATCTGGTCCTGCTCGACCTGATGCTGCCGGGCGCCGACGGCATCGACGTCGCGCGCAGGATCAGGGCGGAGTCGGGGGTCCCGATCGTGATGCTCACCGCCAAGAGCGACACGATCGACGTCGTGCTCGGGCTGGAGTCCGGGGCCGACGACTACATCGTCAAGCCGTTCAAGCCGAAGGAGCTGGTGGCGCGGGTGCGGGCGCGGCTGCGCCGTACCGACGAGCCGACGCCGGAGATCCTGCAGATCGGCGACATCACCATCGACGTCGCGGGCCACTCGGTCAAGCGGGGCGAGGAGACGATCAACCTCACGCCGCTGGAGTTCGACCTGCTCGTCGCCCTGGCCCGCAAGCCGCGCCAGGTGTTCACCCGCGAGGTCCTGCTGGAGCAGGTCTGGGGCTACCGGCACGCCGCCGACACCCGCCTGGTCAACGTGCACGTGCAGCGGCTCCGGGCGAAGATCGAGAAGGACCCCGAGCACCCCGAGATCGTGGTGACGGTGCGCGGCGTCGGCTACAAAGCCGGCCCCGCCTAGCCTTCGCCCGACCCCGTCATGCCCCCGACCGCGAAGAAAGCCCGTCGACGGACGTTCCGCCAGATTCTCGGCGGCGTCCGCCGGCGGGTCCGCCGTGCGGCCGGCCGGGTGCGCAGCGTGTGGCGGCGCTCGCTCCAGCTCCAGGTGGTCACCAGCACGCTGGTGATCTCCGTGACCGTCGTGGTCGTGCTCGGCGCGTTCCTGTCCGACCAGATCAACCGGTCGGTGGTCGAGAGCAGCCAGCAGTCCTCGCTGAGCGAGGCGTACGCCGACCGGCTGCAGATCGCCGACGCGCTCACCCCGCCCTCCGAGGACCAGGCCAAGGCCCCCGACACCGACCAGAAGGTCAACCCGCTCGACGAGGTCATGGACACCGTCACCGGGTCGGGCGACGAGGGCTCCAAGAAGCGCTACGACGTGCTCATCCTCAACGAGACCACGCCCGGCATGTCACGGGCCTCGGGCCGCGTCTTGCCCGCGAACGTGCCCGCGTCGCTGCGGCAGCGCCTGAAGAAGGACATGGACAAGCGCGAGTACGGCAAGATCGAGTGGTCGATCGACTCGATCAGGTTCGCCGGCCAGAGCCAGGCCACGCTGA
>JABFVJ010000282.1 GCA_013362835.1 Nonomuraea sp.
GTCACACGAGGGCCCGGGAAGGGCTCCTGGTTCGGCGGGGCAGGGGACGGTGTTCCAAGCGGGGCAAGGGACGGTGTTCCCAGCGGATCATGGGACGGTCCCCGGTTCGGCGGGGCAGGCGCTGCCCGGTTCGGGCGGCCAGGGAGTGGCGCTCCCGGAGGGCTCGTCGGGGCAGGGGGCCGCGGGTCCTTCCACGGGCCTGGGTTCGATAAGCCCGGGTGCGATGGGCCCGGGTTCGGTGGGGGCGGGGTTCGCCGGGGTGGAGGCCGGGCGGGCGGGGGAGGCGCGGTGTCATGGGCCGCTCGCCCTCAGAGGCGGCCACTTGGCCCCCTACTGCCGCTGGTGCGGCCGGGTGGACGCGGCGTGGCGGTGCCCGTCCTGCGGGAGCCCGAGGCTGCGTGCCGTGGTGACGGGCGCGAGGCGTACGGCCGAAGAGCTCGGCCGGGCCTTCCCCTCGGTGCAGGTGCGTACGTCGGGACGTGACGGCGTGCTGGCCCGCGTGCCCGCCACCCGCGCCCTGGTGGTCGCCACGCCGGGAGCCGAGCCCGTGGCCGAGGGCGGCTACGCGGCGGCCGTGCTGCTCGACGGGTGGGCGCTGCTCGGCCGGGCCGACCTGAGGGCGGGGGAGGAGACGGTACGAAGGTGGATGAACGCGGCCGCGCTGCTACGCCCGTCCGCCGAGCTGGTGGTGCTCGGGGACGCGGGGCTGCCGGCCGTACAGGCGCTGCTGCGGTGGGATCCGGTCACGCACGCCGAACGCGAGCTCGGCGACCGGGCCGAGCTGGGGTTCCCGCCCGCCGTGCGGATGGCGACGCTGACGGGTTCGGCGAGCGCCGTACGCCAGATGCTCGACGAGGTACGCCTGCCGCCCGACGCCGAGGTGCTCGGCCCCGTCCCCGTGGACGAGTCTGGCCTGGAACGGGCCATGATCCGCGTACGGCGGGCAGGCGGCGCGGCGCTCGCGGCGGCGCTCAAGGGGGCCAGTGGGGTTCGTGCGGCGCGTAAGACACCAGATGTCGTGAGGGTGAGTGTCGACCCACTCGACCTGATTTAGACCGTTTCCCCGATTCGCTCATCTCTTGGTCACCCGTTAGCGTGCCTCTGTGTCGATCGAATGGGTGAACCAGGCCATCGACGACCTGCGGGCATGGGGGCGCGCGCGGGAAGTCGAAGTGGACGCGGACGAGGTCCGCCTGCTCTGCGACTACGCCAGCGACTACCTCGACGTCAACCACCTGCGCGACTTCACTCCGGAGACCTTCGACGAGCTGCTGCTGTCCATCTACCCGCGCAAGGTCATCGCGCCCCCGGAGAGCGCTCCCGAGACCGTCGCCGCGGCCCGCACGCTCGTCGACTACCTGAGCGACGCCGGCCACGCGAGCCCCGCCACCGCGGCGGGCATGCGCGCGAGGCTCGACGACATCGGCCCCCGCATGCCCGGCGCGCTCGCCGACACGGCCAACTTCGGCATGGCCAAGAGCCTGTTCAGCTC
Source organism: Nonomuraea sp. (assembly GCA_013362835.1). The sequence goes on from JABFVJ010000282.1 coordinate 1,493, forward strand.
GATCGGGCCCGAGTCGCTGGAGCAGGCGGTCCAGCTGCCGGCCGGCGACCTGCCCGACCTGGAGGAGGCGCCCTGCGAGTGCCCGGGGTGCGCCCCGCTGCCCGCCGTACGCCTCGCGTCGGAGGAGGAGCTGACCGAGGCGCTGCGGAGCGTTCCGATGCTGGCGCGCGACCCGCTGCCGGGCGCCGGCGAGCCCCTGGAGGGCTGGGCGGCGACCGTGGCCCGGCTCCTGGAGGACGACACCGGCGGCTCGGTCACCGGCCACGCCGAGCTCGACGAGGGCCTCTACGACCTGTTCGACATGCTCTACCGCCTCCAGTCGCCGGTGCCCGTCTCGGTCGTCCGCGACTATCTGGAGGAGATCTCCGGCGAGGGCGCGGTCGACGTGGCGGGGGCGCTCGACCGGCTGGCCGCCTGGGGCCTGATCCGGGTCGGCGGCGAGGCCACCGAGCTCACCCCGCTCGCGGTGTGGGGGCTGCGCGAGCACTACCTCTCCCTCGGACTCGACGCACCGGAGGCCCCCGACCTCGGCGACGCCGACGCGCGCGGCCTCATCGAAGGGCTGCTCGAAGGTCTGCCCGCCGAGCTCGCCGAGCACGACATCACCCGCTGGCTGTCCGGCCGCACGCCGGGCGAGGCCGCCGCCGAGCTGCTGTCGGCCGCCTCCGGCGCGCCCGCCGTGGCCCGCGGCATCGCGATCACCATCGTCGACCGGCTCGGCCCGGAGGCCGAGGAGCAGGTCCGCGACCACCTCGACGACCAGGAGCTGCGCCCGCACGCCATACACTGGCTTGCCGCACGCGGTCTCGGCGCGCCGCCGCTCACCCAGGACGAGCTGCTCTGGGTCAGCGTCGACATGCTGGCGCTGGCGATGCCCGCCGCCGAGGAGGATCCGGAGATCTTCGCCGAGAACATGGCGGCGTCGGGCCCGCCGGCCCATCTCATCGAGGAGATGTGGCGGGTCGACCACCCCGACGTGGTCGAGGTTCTGGAGCTGCTCGGACGCTCGATCCCCGACGACACGGTGGCCAAGGCGGCACGCAAGGCGGCGTTCAAGGCACGCTCCCGCGCCATCCGTTGAGTACGCCCTTGTGACTGCTGTGCAGTAAGTTTCCTGGGTGGCAAACAATGTCTTCGACCTCGCCGAGCTGCGCAAGCTGATCGATGAGCAGGCCGCCGTGCCCCCACGGCCACCTGAGGAGACCTCCGTGGAGCACGAGGCGCTGACGTTCCCGCCCGTCCTGCTGGCCTCCGACGCCGAGCTGGCCAAGGCGGTCCCCGCGGTGCCGCTCGTCGCCGACGCGATCCGCCTGACCGCCTGGACGGGCAGCCGCGAGGTGGCGCCCGACGGCATGCTGAGCGAGTCCGACGCCGACGCCGCCGCGGAAGAGCTGGGGCTCCAGAAATCCCGGCTGCGGCTGATCTGGATCGTCGCCGTCAACACCGGGCTGCTGCGCATCCTCGGCGGCCGGGCCTCGCGCGGTCCGCTGTCGATGCAGCTCACCGTCGAGGCCACGCTGGAGTTCTGGGACGGCGTGGTCATGGACGTGCTCGACCGCGCCGACGACGGCCTGACCGGCTCGGAGGTGGTCGACGGCCACCTGGCCGAGATGCTGGCCACCATCTACTCCGTGCGCTCGGGCGTGGCCGTCGGCAACCTGGCCAGGGGCATCCTGCAGTCCCACGAGGTCGCCTGCGCGCCGGGGCCGGTCGAGATGCGCAGGCTCGCCGCCGCGCTGCCGGCAGAGCTGCTGGAGGCGGTGTCGCTGCTGTCGTACTGCGGGCTGGTCGAGCAGACCGAGGCGGGGCGCACGGCGCTGACCCCGCTCGGGGTCTGGGCCATCCGGCGCGACCTGCTGCGCGAGGGCCACGACGCGCCCACCGCCGCCGAGGTGCAGGTCTTCGCCGACCTGTCCGCGGCCGAGCTGGTCGAGGCGCTGGTGAAGGGCACGGCCACGCAGAGCGCCGTGGCGGGCTGGCTGGAGCGCCGCGCGCCGGAGGCGGCCGCGCGCGACCTGATCGAGATCGCCGCGTCCGGCACGGCGGGCCAGCGCGGCGCGGTCGGCGCCATCCTGGAGGAGCTCGGCCCGGAGGCCGAGGCCCCCGTCAGGCAGGCGCTCGACCATCCGCTGACGCGCCGCTACGCCGCCTCCTGGCTGCACATCCGCGACCTGGAGGCCCCGCCGCTCAGCTCCGAGGACCACACCTGGATCGCGGTCGACAACCTCGCCGCGCTCATGCACCTGTCGGGGCCGGCCGCGGGCCGCCTCGACATGCCCGAGCCAGGGGAAGACCTGATCAAGCTGGTCGGCGCGATGCCCGCCGTCGGCCACCCCGACACGATCGCGGTGCTCGACATGCTCGCCGGCGCCCACGACGACCAGGCCGTCGCCAAGGCCGCCCGCAAGGCCGCGATGAAGGCGCGCTCGCTGGCGCACGCCCGGCCGCCGTCCCGCCGCCGGTAAACTGGGCGGATCCACGTTCGAGAACAGGAGTGAGCCCCTTGGCGATCCAGTCGATCCGGCTGTTCGGAGATCCGGTGCTGCGCACCCCGGCGGCCCCGGTCGTCGACTTCGACAAGGAGCTTCGCAAGCTGGTCAAGGACCTCACCGACACGATGATGGACGCCCCCGGCGCCGGTCTCGCCGCCCCCCAGATCGGGGTGGGGCTGCGGGTGTTCACCTACTACGTCGACGACCAGCTCGGCCATCTGATCAACCCCGACCTCGACCTGTCGGCCGAGCTCGATGAGGAGGGCGAGGAGGGCTGCCTGTCCTTCCCCGGCCTGTCCTACCCGACGCCGCGCGCGATCAGGGCCGTGGCCAAGGGCCACAACATGCACGGCGAGCCGGTCACGCTGGAGGGCACCGACCTGATGGCCCGCTGCTTCCAGCACGAGACCGACCACCTCGACGGCATCCTGTTCATCGACCGGATGGACCCCAAGCAGCGCAAACTCGCGATGAAGGCGATCCGCGAGGCGGAGTGGAGCGGCCTGTCCGCCCCCGTGGTCAAGATGTCGCCGCACGCCACCGGCGGAAGGGCGCTCTGACGATGCGGCTGGTCTTCGCGGGCACACCCGACACGGCGCTGCCTTCGCTGCGCACGCTGATCGACTCGCCCCGGCACGAGGTGGTGGCCGTCATCACCCGCCCCGACGCCCAGTCAGGGCGGGGGCGCAAGGTCCACCCCTCGCCGGTGGCCGAGCTCGCGGAGGAGGCCGGCATCGAGGTGCTGCGCCCGGCCAAGGTCGGCGACCCCGCCTTCCTCGACACGCTGCGCGCCCTCGACCCCGACTGCTGCCCGGTGGTCGCCTACGGCGCGCTGCTGCCGCAGTCGGCGCTCGACGTGCCCCGCCACGGCTGGATCAACCTGCACTTCTCGATCCTGCCCGCCTGGCGCGGCGCGGCGCCCGTCCAGCACGCGGTGCTCCACGGCGACGAGATCACCGGGGCCACGACGTTCCAGATCGTCAAGGAGCTCGACGCGGGGCCGGTCTACGGCGTCGTCACCGAGCCGGTCCTGACCCACGACACCAGCGGTTCCCTGCTCGAACGCCTGTCGGTCTCGGGCGCGGGCCTGCTCGCCGCCACGCTAGACGGCGTCGAGGACGGCGCCCTGGAGGCGCGTCCGCAGCCGTCCGACGGCGTCACCGTCGCCCCCAAGATCAGCGTCACCGACGCGCGGGTCGACTGGTCCAAGCCGGCCATGCGCGCCGACCGCGTGATCCGCGCCTGCACCCCCAACCCGGGGGCGTGGAGCGAGTTCAGGGGGCAGCGGGTGAAGCTCGGCCCGGCCAGGATCGCGGTGCGGGCCGACCGGCTCCCGCCGGGGAGGATCCTCGCCACCAAGCAGCTCGTGCTCGTCGGCACCGCCACCGACCCCCTGGAGCTGGGCGAGGTGCAGCCGCAGGGCAAGCGGCCGATGACCGCGGTCGAGTGGGCGCGCGGCGTCCGGCTCGAGGGTGACGATGCCTTCGAGTGAGCGGGGCGGGCCCACGGGGACCAAGCCCAGAGGCGGGGCCCGTCCCCGCAGACCGGCGCGCGACCACGCGCGCAACGCGGCCTTCGACGTGCTGCGGGCGGTCGACGAGCGCGACGCCTACGCCAACCTGCTGCTGCCCCGCCTGCTGCGCGAGCGCGGCATCAAGGGGCGCGACGCGGCGCTGGCCACCGAGCTGGCCTACGGCACGCTGCGCGGCCTCGGCACCTACGACGCGATCATCGAGATGTGCAGCGACCGCGCGCCCGACCCCGAGGTGCGCGACGCCCTGCGCCTGGGGGCCCACCAGCTCCTGCGCATGCGCGTCCCGCCGCACGCGGCCGTCGGCACCACCGTCGACCTCGTACGCCTGCGCGTCGGCCAGGGCGCGGCCAAGTTCGTGAACGCGGTGCTGCGCAAGATCGGCTCGCGTGAGCTCGAAGACTGGATCCCGATCGTCGCGCCCGACGCCGAGAGCGATCCCGTCGGCCACCTCGCCGTCGCCTACGGCCATCCCCGGTGGATCGTCTCGGCGTTCCGCGACGCGCTCGGCGGGAGCGGGGAGCTCGCCGACCTGCTCGACGCCGACAACGCCCGTCCGCTCGTGACCCTGGTCGCGCGGCCGGGGCGCACCGACATGCGGGAGATGGAGGAGGCGGGGGCCACCCCCGGGCGCTACTCGCCGTACGCCGCCTACCTGCGCGAAGGCGACCCCGGCCGGATCGAGGCCGTCGCCGAGACCCGCGCGGCCGTCCAGGACGAGGCCAGCCAGCTCGTCGCGCTCGCCCTGACCCGGGTGCCGCTCGACGGCGGGGACGAGCTCTGGCTCGACATGTGCGCGGGCCCCGGCGGCAAGGCCGGCCTGCTCGACGCCATCGCCACCTACGGCGACCTGGCCGGCCTCGGCTCGGAGTCGGAGAGCGCGATGGCCTTCCCCGGCGGGGCGCGGGTGCTGGCCGCCGACGTGCAGTACCACCGGGCGCGGCTGGTCTGGCAGACCACCAGGGACGCCGTCGTGGTCACCGCCGACGGCACCGAGCCCGCGTGGCGGCCCGGGGTGTTCGACCGCGTGATGCTCGACGCCCCCTGCACGGGGCTGGGGGCGCTGCGCCGGCGTCCGGAGGCCCGGTGGCGGCGCGATCCCGCGAGCATCGCCGAGCTCGGCACGCTGCAACGCCGCCTGCTCGACACGGCGCTCGACGCCGTACGTCCCGGCGGGGTCGTGGCCTACGTGACCTGCTCGCCCCACCTGGCCGAGACCCGCGTCGTGGTCGGAGACGTCGTGGGCCGCAGGGGCGACGTGGAGCAGCTCGACGCGCGCGACTACCTGCCCGAGGCCGACGGGCTCGGCGACGGCCCGCACGCCCAGTTCTGGCCCCACCGCCACGGCACCGACGCCATGTTCCTGGCCCTCCTCCGCAAGCACCCCTGATCCCCACGGGGGCCAGGGGTTTCAATAGACTGGCGCATCATGGCCGTACAGATCTCGCCCAGCATTCTCGCCGCCGACTTCGCCAGGCTCGCCGACGAGGCCGCAGCCGTGCCGAACGCCGACTGGCTGCACGTCGACGTCATGGACTACCACTTCGTGCCCAACCTGACGCTCGGGCTGCCCGTCGTCGAGGCCCTGCGTAAGGCGACGCAGACGCCGCTCGACTGCCACCTGATGATCTCCGACCCCGACCGCTGGGCCCCCCAGTACGCCGAGGCCGGAGCGGGCAGCGTGACCATCCACGCCGAGGCGGCCAAGGCCCCGGTCCGCACCCTGCGCGAGATCCGGTCGCTCGGCGCCAGGGCGGGGCTGGCACTCAACCCGGCCACGGCCGTGGAGCCGTTCGAGGACCTGTTCGGCGAGATCGACATGGTGCTGCTGATGACCGTGGAGCCCGGGTTCGGGGGGCAGAAGTTCCTCGACATGGTGCTGCCGAAGGTGCGCAGGACGCGGGCGCTGATCGAGCGGCACGGCGGCTCGATCTGGCTCCAGGTCGACGGCGGGGTGACGGCCGAGACCATCGAGCGCTGCGCCGAGGCGGGCGCCGACGTGTTCGTGGCCGGCAGCGCCGTCTACGGCGCCTCCGACCCCGTGGCCGCCATCGACGCGCTCCGCGCCGCCGCGACCCGCTGACGTGCGCTGACGGGGGACACAGACCACCCACGTCCCCCGTCGCAAGCGTGTACGCGGAGAGCGACCGCCCCGGCGTATGCCGCTCGGGCGGCCGGCGGCGTGCCCCCGGATCGCTCCACGAGGATCACCCGTGAGAGATCAAAGGCGGAGGCATAGTCAAATATCAATCTTGCCCCTATTGATCAGTATGACCTGCATCACTTTGTGATGGGGTTCTTTTTTGTCAGGATTCTGTGACACAACCCATCGGATAGCCCGCGTTACCGATCTTGAGATCCCCTGTTTTCGCAGGTCAGAGCGCATGTCAAGGTGAGGGTCAGGTTGTGACACTCCACCCCGCAGTGACCTGACTGTTATGTCGGACTATTGCTGACTGTGATGATTCGCTAGATATCCTGCGCTTCGATCGCCGTTCCGCGTCAAGTCTTTTCGCGGCGTAAGACGGTCTTTTTCCATTGCGGGGGTCTTCTCCTACCGGGGTTACCGGGCCCTCGTTCAGTGCGAACGGAGGGTAATGGGTAAGTACCTGCTCCGCAGGTTGGCGATCAATCTGATCTTGGTCGCGATCGCGGCCAGCCTGGCTTACATGCTCGCCGCGACGACCATGAACCCGCGCAGCGCGTACGAGGGCCGCCAACCTCCGGTCCCCGAGGCCGTCATCGACGCCACGCTCGACAACTACAACCTCAACGACAAGAAGCCCGTCCTGGAGCGTTACGCGGTCTGGGCCAAGGGCGTCGTCACGGGCGACTTCGGCAAGACCTGGAACGGCGGCTCGGTCAACGACGAGATGAGCCGGCGGATCTTCGTCAGCCTCCGGCTGCTGTTCGTGGGCACGCTGGCCGGGTTCGTCCTGGGGGTGGCGCTCGGCGCCTACTCGGCGGTCAAGCAGTATCGAATAAGCGACCGCGTGATCGGCGTCAGCTCGTTCGTGATCATGGCCATCCCGGTGTTCGTGCTGGCCACGCTGCTCGCCATCGCGGCCTACAACCTGAACCGCGGTCTCGGCTTCACGCTGATCGAGTTCACCGGCGAGTACAACCCGAAGCTGTCGGGCTGGGACCAGTTCGCCAACCGGCTGAACCACCTGATCCTGCCGACCATCTCGCTCAGCCTGGGCTCGATCGCCTTCTACAGCCGCATCCAGCGGAACATGATGCTGGACGTGCTCGGCCAGGACTTCGTCCGCACGGCGATGGCCAAGGGCCTGCGGCGCAGGACCGCGCTGTTCAAGCACGCGCTGCGCACCGCGCTGATCCCCGCGGCCACGTACTTCGCCTTCGCCTTCGGCACGATGCTCACCGGCGCCACCTTCACCGAGAAGATCTTCGCCTGGAACGGCATGGGCGCCTGGCTGGTCGACTCGATCAACCAGAACGACGTGAACTCCGTGGCCGCGGTCAGCATGTTCGCCTCCGTCTGCGTCCTGTTCGCCGGCTTCCTGTCGGACCTGCTGGTGGCGGCCCTCGATCCTCGGGTGCGGGTGAGTTAAGTGCGTTCCAAGGTTGTGTTCGGGCGCCTGCTGCGCAACAGGCAGGCGCGCTACGGCTTCATCGCCCTCGTGCTGCTGGTGGCCCTGGCCTACGTCGGCCCGCTCTTCGGCGCGTACGACTGGACCGACAAGGACTTCCTCGCCTTCATGTCGCCGCCGTCGGCCGACCACTGGTGGGGCACCACGTCGATCGGCCAGGACATGTTCGCCGTCACCCTGCGCGGCATGCAGAAGTCGATCATCATCGGTCTCCTGGTGGCGCTCATCTCCACGGCCCTGGCCGCGGTCGTCGGCGCCTTCGCCGGATATTTCGGCGGCTGGGTGGACAAGCTCCTCATGTGGGGCGTTGACCTGCTCCTCGTCCTGCCCAGCTTCCTGATCATCGCCATCGCCTCGCCGCGGCTGCGCGGCGCCTCCTGGCTCTGGTTCGTGGTCCTGCTGGCGGCCTTCGCCTGGATGATCACCTCCAGGGTGGTGCGCAGCATGACGCTCTCGCTCCGCGAGCGCGAGTACGTGCTGGCCGCCGTCTACATGGGCATCCCCCGCTGGAAGATCATTTTCCGGCACATCGTGCCGAACCTGTCCTCCTTGCTGATCATCGACGCCACGCTCAACGTCAGCGGCGCGGTCATCGGCGAGGCCGCGCTGTCCTTCTTCGGCTTCGGCATCCAGCCTCCCGACGTCTCGCTCGGCACGCTGATCGCCGAAGGCTCCCGCAACGCCACCGGCTACCCCTGGCTGTTCGCCTTCCCCGCCGGGCTCCTGGTGCTGCTGGTGCTCAGCATCAACCTGATCGGCGACGGACTGCGCGACGCACTCGACCCGGGGAGCAACACATGAGCATCCTGGAGGTAAACGACCTCACCGTGACGTTCCCCGGCGGCATCGAGGCCGTACGCGGCGTCAGCTACGAGGTCTCCCGCGGCGAGGTGCTGGGGATCGTGGGCGAGTCCGGCTCGGGCAAGTCCGTGACCTCGCTCGCCATCATGGGCCTGCTGCCGCGCAACGCGGAGATCAGCGGCTCGGTCAAGCTGCACGGCCAAGAGCTGATCGGGATGAAGGAAGACGACCTCATCAAGGTCCGCGGCAAGTCGATGAGCATGATCTTCCAGGATCCGCTGTCGGCCTTCACGCCCGTCTACACGATCGGCGACCAGATCGCCGAGGCCGTCCGCGTGCACCAGAAGGTGGGCAAGGACAAGGCCGCCAAGCGCGCCGTGGAGCTGCTCGACCTGGTCGGCATCCCGCACCCGGCCGCGCGGGCCAAGGCGTTCCCGCACGAGTTCTCCGGCGGCATGCGGCAGCGCGCGATGATCGCCATGGCCATCGCGAACGACCCCGACCTGCTGATCTGCGACGAGCCGACCACCGCGCTCGACGTGACCATCCAGGCCCAGGTGCTGGAGGTGCTCAAGACCGCCCAGCGCGAGACGGGCGCCGGCATCGTCATGATCACGCACGACCTCGGCGTCGTCGCGGGCATGGCCGACCGGGTCCTGGTCATGTACGCGGGCAAGCCGGTCGAGCAGGGCGGCGTCGACGACATCTACTACCGGCCGCGGATGCCGTACACGATGGGTCTGCTCGCGTCGATCCCCAGGATCGACGGCGAGGAGGGGCCGCTGGTGCCGATCGAGGGCAACCCGCCCTCCCCGGTGGCGCTGCCGCCGGGCTGCCCGTTCGCGCCGCGCTGCCCGATGAAGATCGACTCGTGCGACGACGAGGAGCCCCCGCTCACCGACGTCGGCGGCGGCAGGCACGTGGCCTGCATCCGCTCGCGCGAGATCGAGTACAAGGGCCTGACCGGGGCGGACGTGTTCCCCGTGCCGGTCATCCCGGTGAGCGAGGTCGCCCGCGTGCCGCGCGAGCAGCGCGCGACCGTGCTGGAGCTCGACAACCTCATCAGGCACTACCCGCTGATGAAGGGCGCGGTCTTCAAGCGCCGCGTCGGCACCGTGCACGCCGTGGACGGCATCAGCTTCGACATCGCCGAGGGCGAGACGCTGGCCCTGGTCGGCGAGTCGGGCTGCGGGAAGACCACGACGCTGCAGCAGATCATGCAGCTCACCCCGCCGCAGAGCGGCCGGATCGTCGTGCTCGGCCAGGACAGCGCCAAGCTCGGCCCCGCCGGGCGCAAGGCGCTGCGCGGCGATCTGCAGATCGTCTTCCAGGACCCGATGGCGGCGCTCGACCCGCGCATGCCGGTCGGCGACATCGTCGCCGAGCCGCTGCGCGCCCACGGGCGCAAGGACGTCAAGATCCGCGTCGCCGAGCTGCTCGACCTCGTGGGCCTGTCGCCGGAGTACGCCGATCGTTACCCGCAGAGCTTCTCCGGCGGCCAGCGCCAGCGCATCGGCATCGCCCGGGCGCTCGCGCTGGAGCCCAAGCTGCTCGTGCTCGACGAGCCGGTCTCGGCCCTGGACGTGTCCATCCAGGCCGGCGTCATCAACCTGCTGGACGAGCTGAAGAACAGACTGGGGCTGTCGTACCTGTTCGTGGCGCACGACCTGGCCGTGGTCCGGCATCTCGCCGACCGGGTCGCGGTCATGTACCTCGGCAGGATCGCCGAGATCGGGACGGTCGAGCAGGTCTACGACCGCCCCGCGCACCCCTACACGCAGGCGCTGCTGTCAGCGATCCCGCTTCCGGACCCCGAGATGGAACGCACGCGCAAGCGGATCCTGCTCGAAGGCGACCTGCCCAGTCCGGCCGACCCGCCATCGGGTTGCCGGTTCCGCACCCGCTGCCCCAAGTTCGCCCTGCTCACTGAGGCCGAACGCCGGCGCTGCGTGGACGAAGAGCCCTCGGTTGCCCGGCTCGCGAACGTCGTCGACCACGGCGCCGCCTGCCACTACGCGGAGGAAGTCGAGGTCATCACGGCCTCGGACGATCAGGAGGAAAAGTGAAGGTTCGTTACCGGGCGGCGGCGGGACTCGCCGTTCTGGCCATGGCCGTCGCGGCCTGTGGCGGCGGTGGCGGCGAGGCCAAGAAGCCGAGCGCCGAGCAGTCGCAGCAGGCTCAGAAGCAGATGACGGAGACCCCGTCCATCGCGATCAACCCCGTGGCGTACGAGCAGGTCAAGGACGGCGGCACGCTGACCGTGGCCATCGGCCAGTGGCCGAGCCAGTGGAACGAGAACCACGTCGACGGCAACCAGGCCGACACGGCGACGATGCTCGACGCCTTCTTGCCGCAGCTGATGATGGCCGACGAGAACGCGGGCTTCACCCCGAACCCCGACTACGTCACCGACGTCAAGAACGACATGGCGTCGGGCAAGCAGGTCGTCACCTACACGCTGAACGACAAGGCCCAGTGGTCGGACGGCACGCCGATCACGTGGAAGGACCTCGAGGTCGCCTGGAAGATCAACAGCGGCAAGGACAAGAAGTACAAGCCTTCCTCCACCGACGGCTGGGACAAGATCGAGTCCGTGACGAAGGGTGACTCGGACAAGGTCGCCGTCGTCACCTTCACCAAGCCGTACCTGGAGTGGCAGGGCCTGTACAACCGCGGCACGGCCCACCTCTACCCGGCCAAGCACGTGGAGTCGCTGGAGGCCTACGAGAAGGACTGGCTGCAGAAGATCCCGGTCACCTCGGGTCCCTTCAAGGTCGAGAAGATCGACGAGGGCACCAAGACCCTCACGCTCGTCCGCGACGACAAGTGGTGGGGCCAGAAGGCCAAGCTCGACAAGGTCATCTTCCGTACCATCGACACGCCGGCCGCGCAGGTGAACGCCTTCGCCAACGGCGAGCTCGACGCCGTCTACATCCCGGCGGGCGCTCCGGCCGACCTCCAGCGGGCCAAGGCGGTCCCGGGCGCGGAGATCCGCAAGGCGCTCAGCCCGAACTGGCGGCACATCACCGTCAACAACCAGAGCGAGTTCCTGAAGGACAAGTCGGTCCGCCAGGCCGTGCAGTACGCGATCAACCGCGACGTGATCACCCAGTCCGACCTGAAGGACATGGAGTGGCCGCTGCAGACGCTGGGCAACCACGTCTTCATGAACAACCACAAGGCGTACGTCGACAACTCCGGCGACCTCGGCAAGTACAACCTGCCGAAGGCCAAGGAGCTCCTCGACGCGGCCGGCTGGAAGCAGGAGGGCGAGTACCGCAAGAAGGACGGCAAGGAGTTCGCGCTGGACTTCGTCATCCCGGCGAGCGTCCCGACCGCGAAGACCGAGGGTGAGCTGACCCAGGCCATGCTCAAGGAGGCCGGGATCAAGGTGACGATCCGCCCGGTCCCCGATGACAAGTTCTTCACCGACTTCATCATCAAGGGCGACTTCGACCTGGTGCCGTTCTCCTGGATCGGCACGCCGCTGCCGCTCGGCGGCCTGCCGCAGATCTACAAGACCGGCTCCGAGTCCAACTTCCCCAAGGGCAGCGACCCGGCCGTCGACGCGGCCATCGAGGCCACGGTCAGCGAGACCGACCCGGCCAAGGCCGAGGAGAAGGCCAACGCCGCGGACAAGCTGATCTGGGACATGGTGCACACCATCCCGCTGTACCAGCGTCCTGACATCTGGGCCGCCAAGAAGACGCTCGCCAACTTCGGCGCGCGTGGCTACAAGTACTACGACTGGACCGCGATCGGCTTCACCGGCTGATCCCCGTCCCTGACCGACGACCCCCGGCCGTTCTCCGGCCGGGGGTTTTCGGCATGATTCATCCCTTACCTGGGTAATTGTTTACTTATGAGCGACCATGGGATCTTCGGCCCCGAGTCGGTGACGTGGCGGGTCATGGGGGAGCCGATCCAGCTCGTCGGCGGCTTCCGCGCCCTGCTCATGCAGGGGCTGCACCCCAGGGCCATGCGCGGCGTGCTGCAGAACTCCGCGCTGCTCGACCCGGCCGAGGCGTGGGCGCGCTTCCTGCGGACCAGCGAGTTCGTGCGGGTGCGCACGTACGGGACGCTCGACGAGGTGGAGCGGGCCGGCCGCCGGGTGCGCAAGATCCACGCCACGCTGACCGCCCACGATCCCGACACCGGCGAGACCTTCCGCCTCGACGACCCGGCCGCCCTGCGCTGGGTGCACGTCGGCGAGGTCGACTCGTACCTGACGGTCGCCCGGCGCGCGGGCGTGCGCCTGTCCGACGCCGACGCCGACCGGTTCGTCGCCGAGTGGCGGCGCGCGGCCGAGGTCGTGGGGCTGAGCCCCGGCGACGTGCCCGGTTCCGTGGCCGAGCTGCGCGACTACGTCGCCGCCGAGCGCCC
>JABFVJ010000505.1 GCA_013362835.1 Nonomuraea sp.
GGGAGCGGCGAAGCCGGGCACGGCGGCGTAACCGCCCTGCTCGCGCTCCTGCCGCAGGTGCTCGACCACGGCCGCGAGCACCCGGTCGCTCGGCACGTTGCAGCCGGCGGCGTCGAGGTGGCCGGGCGGCGCGACCGACCGCGCCGCCCGCCAGCGCCCAGCGATCACGCCCCGGCCAGCAGCAGCGCGAAGTCGCCGTCGGGGTCGGTCCACGACCTGCGCGGCGAGAACCCCGCCCTGACCAGCTCCTCCCGCAGCGACCCCAGCCGGAACTTGGCGCTGATCTCGGTACGGGTCTCCTCCCCCGCCGCGAAGTCCACGACCAGCCCGAGCGCGCCGACCGGCACCCGCATCGCCCGCGTGGCCCGCAGCCGCATCTCGATCCAGTCGTTGCGCTCGTCGTAGAGGGCGACGTGCTCGAACGCCTCGGGCTCGAACCCGGCGTCCAGCTCGCGGTTGATCACGCGCAGGACGTTGCGGTTGAAGGCGGCCGTCACCCCGGCCGCGTCGTCGTAGGCCGCGACCAGCCGCCCGGTGTCCTTGACCAGGTCGGCCCCGAGCAGGAACGTGTCACCGGGCCGCAGCGTGCCGCGCAACTCCTTCAGGAACACCTCGCGGGCGGCCGGGTCGAGGTTGCCGATCGTGCCGCCCAGGAAGGCCACCAGGCGCCGGCCGGTGCGCGGCAACAGGCGCAGGTGCCGCTCGAAGTCGGCGCACACCGCCCGCACCTCCAGCCCGGCGTAACGGCCGCCCAGCCGCCGCGCCGCCGCGGCCAGGGTGACCGCGTCGACGTCGACCGGCGTGTACGTGCGCAACGTCCCGGCCGCGGTGAGCGCGTCGAGCAGGATCACGGTCTTCTCACTCGTGCCCGACCCCAGCTCGACCAGCGTGTCGGCGCCGGATGCCGTGGCGATGTCGGCCGCCCGCGCCCGCAGGATCGTCAGCTCGCGGCGGGTCGGGTAGTACTCGGGCAACCGGGTGATGCGCGAGAACAGCTCGCTGCCCGCCTCGTCGTAGAACCACTTGGGCGGCAACCACTTGGGCGTGGCCGTCAGTCCGGCCCTGACGTCGTGTTCGAGCGACTGGCGCAGGTATCCGGGGTCGAGATGGTTGATCACCTGGACGGTCGGCTGGGTGACGGGCACAAACTCCTCCTATGGGTCACAACGGCTGGACGCGTACGTCGCCCGGCGTGGCGGTCAGCAGGCTGCGCTCGGGCACGGCCTGCCAGCCGGGCAGGTCGTCGAGCGGCTCGCTGGCCACGTACACGCCGTCCTGGTCGGGGTGGAAGAAGAGGGTGTCGCCCCAGGCGGTCGCGGCGAGCGCGGTGCCGTCGCAGGCGAGCAGGTTGAGGCGGGCTTCGGGGTCCTTCTCGCCCGCGCGTACGACGACGTCGGCCAATGCGTCGGCCAGGCCGAGACCGGCGCGCCCGCGGGTGAACACGGCGGCGGCCAGCCACGCCGAGTCGCACGGGCTCTCCGGCACGTCGTCGGTGAGGTCTCTGACCGCGTCGCGGGCGACGCGGCCGTTGTGGCTGAGCAGCCAGCCGCCGTCGGCGAAGGGCGCGGTGGCGCTCTCCTCGACGGGCATGCCGGTCGTGGCGCAGCGGACGGCCGCGATCAGGCAGCGGGAGCGGGCGACCTGGGCGAGGGCGGGCAGGTTGGCGTCGGCCCAGATGGGGATCGAACGGCGGTAGCGGACCGGCTCGGGGCGGGCGGGGTCGTACCAGGCCATGCCGAAGCCGTCGGCGTTGACCGTGCCGTGGCGCTGGCGGCGCGGCGCGTAGGACTGGGTGAGCAGGCCGTGGCCGGGCTCGTGGATCAGCGTGGTGAGCGCGCGCGGGGCGCCGAGCCAGGCGGCGTGGCGGCACATCTACGCGGGCTCCGCGTCGCGGGCGCAGCGGAAGCCGGTGAAGATCTGCCGGCGGATCGGGTAGTCCCAGTTTCTGAACGTGGTGCGCACCGCCGCCGGATCGGCCGCCCACGACCCGCCGCGCAGCACCCGGTACTCGCGCCCGAAGAACACCTCGCTGTACTCCTTGTACGGAAAGCTGCGGAACCCCGGATACGGCTGGAACCACGACCCGGTCCACTCCCACACGTCACCGACCATCTGCTCGGCCCCGTACGCGCTGGCCCCGGCGGGGTAGGCGCCGAGCGGAGCGGGCCGGGCCGCCCGATGGCCGAGATTGGCCAGGTCGGGGCGGGGGTCGTCGTCGCCCCACGGGTATTTGCGGGCGCGCCCGGCCTCCGGGTCCCAGCCGCACGCCTTCTCCCATTCGGCCTCGGTCGGCAGCCGCCTGCCCGCCCAGCGGGCGTAGGCGTCGGCCTCGTACCAGCTCACGTGCTGGACCGGCTCGTCCATCGGGACCGGCTCGGTGCGGCCGAAGCGGCTGCGCCACCAGGTGTCGCCGTCGCGCGTCCAGAACAGCGGCGCGGTGACGCCGCCCTCCTGCCGCCAGCGCCAGCCCTCCGGCGTCCACCAGCGCGGGTCGTCGTAGCCGCCGGCCTCCATGAACGCCAGGTAGGCGGCGTTGCCCACGGGGAGCCGGTCGATCCAGTAGGCGGGCAGGTCGACCCGGTGCGCGGGGCGCTCGTTGTCGTAGGCCCACGGCAGGGTGCCGGTGCCCATCTGGAAGGGGCCGGCGGGGACGTGCACCTCGTCGGGGCCCGCGGCGCGGCCGGGCGGCAGGTCGCCGTCGCGCACCAGGCCGGGCTGCCGGGAGAGCTGCCAGGTGGCGAGCATCGTCTCGTCGTGCTGGTGCTCGTGCTGGATCACCAGGCCGAACACGAACCCGTCGCGGTGCAGCGGCGCGCCGGCCTCCAGGTCGATGGAGTCGAGCACGTCGAGCACCCGCCCGCGTACGCCGTCGATGTACGACCTGGCCTCGACGGGCCCGAGGATCGGCAGGGTCGGACGGTCTTTGCGCGGGTGCTTGAAGGCGTCGTAGATGTCGTCGATCTCGGGGCGGAGCGGGGTGATCCCGGCGGCCTCGCGCAGCACCCACAGCTCCTCGTAGTTGCCGACGTGGGCGAGGTCCCACACCAGCGGCGACATCAGCGGGGAGTGCTGGCGCAGCAGCAGGTCGTCGTCGGCCTCGGTGTAGGTCAGCGAACGGTCGCGCACCGCGGTCAGCTCGGCGGCGATGCGTTCCTTGAAGTCGTTCATTCCCGTCCTTCTGCGTTCAGCCAGGCCGGCAGGCGCCGCCCCGGGTCCTTCATCACGTCGATCAGGTCGGCGGCCGGGGAGCGGCCCGCGCTCACGTAGCGGTCGGCGAACTCCGACACGGCGGCGACCAGCGCGGGACCGGCGCCGAGCCGGGGCAGCGCCTCGATCGCGGCGCGGAAGCAGGCCGCGGCGGCGCGGGCGAGCCGCGGATCGGCGAGGCCGCACCTGGC
>JABFVJ010000417.1 GCA_013362835.1 Nonomuraea sp.
CCCGGCATTCTGGTCCCGCCTCCGCCGCGAGGGGGCGGCTTGGGTCACTTGATGCCGTTGAGGTGAGCGTTGATCAACCGGGGGTACTCCTCCAGCCAGTTGCGACCCCGTTCGCCCACGAACGACCCCTACGGCGGGTCACGCCCGTTGGCGGCCGGCTAGCCGCTGGGACCGGCGGATCACGTTGCCGCCCGGCATGAGCTGCGGCGGGGTCGGCGGCGGCGCGCCGGGGTCGTGGCCCATCTGCGCCTCGGCCTCCAGCTCGGAGATGTCCTTCTCCTCCGACCTGCCGATCGGGCCGTGCCTGCGGGCGTTCCGGAAGGCGGTGCGGACCGGGTCGAGGCCGGAGTCGGGCTCGTCGAACAGGATGATCTGCGGATCGAGCACCGGCGCCCTGGCGAGACCGGCGCGCTTGCGCATGCCGCCGGAGATCTCGCCGGGCAGCTTGGCCGCGGTCGGGGCGCAGCCCTCACGGTAGCGGCGATCCGGCGAATTGGAACCAGTTCAGGCGGTCATGAGACTTCTGGTCCAGTAAGCGCGCGCAGGCTCGGGCGCAGGGCCTTCGCGATCTCCTCGTGCGGCACGTCGCGCAGCTCGGGGAGTTCGAGCAGCTGGTGACCGATGGTCACGCCGAGCATGATCACGGTCATCAGCGCCGCGCGCAGCCGCGCGTCCTCGCCGGGGATCGACTCGGCGAGCCGGTCGATCTGCCGGGTGAGCGCCTCACGCGCCGACGCGCCCGCCTCGGGGTGGGTGAGCATGGAACGCATCATCGCCAGCGAGCCCTGGGGCAGCTCGCCCATCTTCACGCTGAGGGTGGCGAGCAGGTGTTCGACGACCTCCTCGACGTCCGCGGCGGGGTCGAGGCCGGGTGTCACGCGTACGGCCTGCTGGAAGAGCTCCTGCTTGCTGCCGAAATATTGCATGACGAGGGCCGGGTCGACCTCGGCGGACTTGGCGATGGCCCTGATCGTGGCGCGTTCGTAGCCCACTTCGGCGAACAGCGCCCTGGCCGCGTCGAGGATGCGCCCCTCGGTCCTGCGCCGCCGCTCGGCACGCGGAAGCACTCGCTCGCTCACGACCCGACTCTACCTGTGTTGACCGTTCGCCCAAATTCGCTCTACGCTCGTTGAGTCAACAGCCGTTGAGCGAATATGAGGTACGGGACATGTCCGTCGAGGAGATCGTCAGCGCCTTCCACGGCGCGATGCTGCACAAGTCGGCCGACGAGCTGGCCGACCTGTACGCCGAGGACGGGGTGCACGAGTTCCCGTTCGGCGGGCTGCCGCCCTACGAGGGCAGGGAGGCGGTCCGCGAGGGCTACCGGGCGGCGTGGGGCGCTTCGCCCGCCGTGCCCCAGGAGGTGGAGAGGGTGGCGCTGCACCGTACGGCCGATCCCGAGGTCGTGGTCGTGGAGCAGAACGCCCACGTCAAGGTCGGTGACCAGCCGATCACCGTCCCCGGCCTGCTGGTGCTGCGGATCAGGGACGGGCGGATCGCGCGCTGCAAGGACTTCATGGACAGCAGCGCCATCGCGAGGGTCCGGGCGGCGGCGGGCTAGGACGTCCTGACGACGACCGTCCCGGCCAGCATGTCGTGGAGGCACTGCCTTCTGTCGTTCAGGAAGAGGTGCAGGCCGTCCATGGCGGCGATCAGCAGGCCGACGCCCGGTGTCAGCGTGATGACCGTGTAGAAGGCGGCGCGGTAGGCGGCGGCCTGGAAGGAGGGCGGCAGGCCGGTCGCCGGGGAGATCACCTTGATGCCGAGCAGGCGTTTGCCAGGGGTCTGGCCGTAGCGGGCGTGGAGGAGCCAGAAGTAGAGGAATCCGGCGAGCGCGGCGGCTGGTTCGTCCCAGAGTGTGGTGAGTCGTTCCGCCGCCTCCTCGACGGCCACCGCCAGCGTGCCGCACAGCACGAGATCGATCAGGCAGGCGGCGGTCCGGCGGGAGCGGGAGGCCGGTCGGGGGGCGGTTTCCGTCATACGGGGATTGTCGGGCCTCAGGGACGTGTGAGGTCGAACACGGTGGTTCCGCCGACGGTGGTGGCGGTGAAGGTGTCCTGGACCCAGGCCGCGATTTTGGCCGCCTCGTCGCTGCCGCCCGTGCCCGCGTTCGGGGCGCCCATTCCGGTGCCGACGAAATAGTGGATCTTCTTCTCGGCCACGTACCGCTGGAACCGCTCCAGCGTGGGGGCGGGGTCGGTGCCGTTGAAACCGCCGACCGCCATCACCGGCAGGCCGGTGGCGAGCTGGTAGCCGGCCGCGTTGTTCGAGCCGACGGTCGCGGCGGCCCACGTGGAGGTCCCGTTCTTGAGGAGCGCGGTCAGCTCGGCGGAGGGAGTGCCGGCGTTGAGCAGACCACCCATCCCGCCCATCCCGCCGCGGCCCCTTCCGCTCGGGCCCAGTCCGCCGTTCCCGGGTCTGAAGGCGGCCTGGCCGCCGTCGCGGCGGCGGAACCCGCCGCCGGGCGGCCTCCCGAACCCGCCGCCGGTGGCGGGACCGGCCGTCGGGATCGCCCCGGTGTGCGGGGTCGCGGCCGTGTCCAGCGCGTACGCCGCCGGTCCCGCCAGGCACGCCGCCACGGCGACGACCCCCACCAGCGCCGTACGCCTGAACAACAACACCAGCGCCGCGCCCAGCCCCGCCACCAGCACGGCCGCACCCAGCCGGCCGTTCCAGTCCTCCGTACGCGACAGCAGCACGTACGCCCACACCGCCGTCCCCGCCGCGACCATCGCGAGCAGCCGGTGCGCCCCGCGCTCCCAGGCCACGGCCGCCCCCATGCCGACCAGCACCGCGACGGCGGGCGCCAGGGCCACGGTGTAGTACGCGTGGAAGATCCCCTGCATCAGGCTGAACACCAGCCCGGTGACGACCAGCCAGCTCCCCCACACCCACACCGCGGCGCGTACCGGATCGGCGCGCGGCGCGCGGCGGGTGAGCCAGGTGACCGCCGCGAGCAGCACCAGCGCCGCGGGCAGCAGCCAGGAGATCTGCCCGCCCGCCTCGGTGTCGAACAGGCGCAGCCAGCCGGCCTGCTGGTTCAGGTTCCCCAGTCCCCCGTAGTCGCCGCCGTTCAGCCGTCCGATGCCGTTGTAGCCGAACGCCAGCTCCAGCACGCTGTTCGTCTGCGAACCCCCGATGTACGGCCGCGCCGACGCGGGCATCAGCGCCACCGCCACCAGCCACCACCCGGCGGCCACCACCATGGCGACCCCGGCCACCGCCAACTGGCCCGTCCTGCGCCAGAAGGCGCCCGGCGCGGTCAGGAGGTGGACCAATGCGAACCCGGGAAGCACCAGGAACGCCTGCAACATCTTGGCCAGGAACGCGAACCCGATCGCCGCTCCCGCCCAGGCCAGCCAGCGGGTGGATCCCCGCTCCCGCGCGCGCGTCACGCAGTACCCGGCGACGGTCAGCAGCAGGACCAGCAGCGCGTCGGGGTTGTTGAACCTGAACATGAGCACGGCCACGGGCGTGACCGCCATCGCCGCCCCGGCCAGCAGCGCCGCCCAGGCGGGGAACAGCCGGCGCACGGTCGCGTACACCAGGGCGACCGTGCCGACGCCCATGAGCGCCTGCGGCACGAGCAGGGCCCAGGTGTTCAGTCCGAAGATCCGTACGCTGAGCACCATCGGCCAGAGCGAGGCCGGGGTCTTGTCCACGGTGATCGCGTTCGCCGCGTCGGAGGACCCGAAGAAGAACGCCTTCCAGCTCTGACTTCCGGCCTGCACGGCCGCCGAATAGAAGGAATTGGCCCACCCGGACGCGCCGAGCCCCCAGATGTAGAGAACTCCGGCGCCGACGAGCAGCACGGCCAACGCCCCACGGGACTTCGCTTCGCTCAACACACCTGCACGCTAGGCAGGCCCTTTGCCGAGGCGATGAGACGCGGATGAGAATCTCGTGAGTCGCCCCGGACATGCGAAAAGAGGCGGGCACACCCGGCACCAGGGTGTATCCGCCTCTTTCGAAGAGCTGTGTGAAGAGGGAAGTTACTTCACGGTCACGGTGGCGCCGGCGCCCTCGAGGGCAGCCTTGGCCTTCTCCGCCTGCTCCTTGTTGACCTTGCCGTCGAAGACCGCCTTGGGAGCGCCGTCGACCAGGTCCTTGGCCTCCTTGAGGCCCAGGGACGTCAGGGCGCGGATCTCCTTGATGACCTGGATCTTCTTGTCGCCGGCAGCCTCGAGGATGACGTCGAACTCGTCCTGCTCCTCAACGGCGGCGGCCTCGCCACCGCCACCGGCGGCGGGGGCGGCGGCGACCGCGACGGGGGCGGCGGCCTTGACGTCGAAGACCTCTTCGAACTGCTTCACGAACTCAGAGAGCTCGAGGAGGGTCATCTCCTTGAACGCGTCGAGCAGCTCGTCGGTGCTGAGCTTCGCCATGATGCTTTTCCTTACGTTTAGGACTTGCTGAAAACTAGGAACGGGACCGCGGAAGTTGCGGCAACCCCCGTGTTACTCGCCCGCCTCGTCGCGCTTGGCGCGAAGGGCGTCGGCCAGCTGAGCCATCTGCGTGGGCAGCGCGGCGAACATAGCGGCAGCAGCGCTCTGCTTCGCCTTGAGCGCACCGGCAAGCTTCGCGAGGAGGACCTCGCGGGACTCGAGGTCGGCGAGCTTGGTGATCTCGGTGGCGTCGAGCGTCTTACCGTCGAGGACACCACCCTTGATCACCAGAAGGGGATTGGCCTTGGCGAAGTCACGCAGACCCTTGGCCGCCTCGACAACGTCGCCGTTGACGAAAGCGATCGCGGTCGGGCCAGTGAGCAGGTCGTCGGGGAACGACAGACCGGCTTCGTTGGCCGCGATCTTGGTCAGGGTGTTCTTCGCCACGGCGAACTTCGCATTCTCACCAAGAGCAACGCGCAGCTGCTTGAGCTGGGCGACGGTGAGACCGCGGTACTCGGTCAGAACGGCGGCAGCGCTGCCTTCGAACTCGCTCTTGAGCTCGGCAACCGCTGTCGCCTTATCCGCCCTCGCCATGGGCCTCCTTCCAGGTGTGCCGCCGGCGAAGGGCCCTGGAAATGAGAACAGCCCCGGGCGCAGGGGCGCACGGGGCTCACATATGGAACGACACCATATGGGAAACTCGCATCACACCTGCGCGGGCCGTCCACAGAACGTGGATCCTTCGGTCGCCAGGATTGATGCACCTGACGACGACCGGCGGTCTTCGGCAACGACCAGACTACGTGCTGGCCGCCGAGTTTCCAAATCGTTCTCAGTTGGTGGTGGTCGGCTTGGGCATCTCCCCGGTCTGGTCGGCCGGCGGGGCCTCGATGGTGACGGGCTCGTTGAAGCCCTTGAACAGCAGGGTGGCGTCGAGCGTCGCGCCGTCCTTGGAGCCGTTCAGCGCGAGCTTGCGGGGCAGGCTGTCGGCGCCCACCCAGATGTCGAACTTGACGTCCTTGAGCTCGGCGAGACCCGTACGAGCCTGGTCCTGCTTGTCGGCGGGCAGCTGGCTCACGGCCGCGTCCACGGGGAACGTGCCGCTGTAGTGGGTGGCGTCCTCACCGTTGACGGTCTCGGTGCCGACCTGCTTCACGTCCTGCGACGCGGTCACCAGCTTGGTCACGCTGGCCAGGTCGAACTGCTGGATCTGGCTCAGGTACTGGTTGATCTGGTTCTGGTCGCCCACCTGGGTGAGCGACACCTTGATCCAGGGCTTGGTCGCACCCATCAGGTCCTTGAGCGCGTCGACCTTCACGTAGACGGTGTCGCCCTGGAGGATGGCGCGTACGCCGCCCGGCAGGTTGCGTCCGCCGACGTCGACGGTGTCGAGTGTCAGGTCAACGGCCAGCTGGGGCTTGCTCTGGTAGAGCATGCGCCCCTGCACCTTGCCGTTGCCCTCTTGGGGGTGCGTCACGTTCGCCACGGCGTCCACCGTGTAGCTGGTGACCTCTGCGGTCTTCTGCGCGGCCTGCGCGAGCACTTCTGAGGCAGCCAGGTTGACCTGGATGGGCTGCGCGTTCGTACCACACCCGGCGACCGAGGCCGCGACGAGAGCAGCAGCGGCCACGGCGGTGGCGAGACTTATCCTGCGCTTCAGCATGTCTTGACCCTAATGTTGGCTAGTCCCGTCGTGGCGTCTTCCCCACACAATTCGGGGAAAACCCAGGGTTATCCCCCACACGCCGTGCACGGTTCCTCCACAACCGGTACGAGCCAGGGGCCTAATAGCTGAAGGTGGTCGCGCCCTCGTCGCCGATCCACTGCCACATGGGAACGGTACCGGCCAGCTCCGCCCCCTCGATCAGCCGGGTCCTGTCGAGGTCGCGGGAGTCGAAGCAGAGGGGGCAGACCATGTAGCGGCCGCCCGCCTTGGCGTACCGGGCCACCAGTTCGGCCAGCGGCGGGCAGCCGTGGCAGGCGACGCCGGTCGCGACGCCGTCCAGCGTCAGCCGGGTCGCCTCCTTCGTCAGGAACATCAGCGTCGGGCGGCCCTGCTCGGCCGCGCCGAGCGCGACCAGGAACGCCACCGTGACCCGCTCGGGGTCCTCCAGTCCAGTGGTCAGACTGATGACAGCTTTTCCGGACATGTCACTCCTCCTCGATGGGACGTGTTCGTCTCCTTGAGGGTGCGAGACATGCCGCGCAGCGACCAGTACGTTTTCTGTAGCGGCGCCGGACGCGTGCCGCGACGAGGATGGGCCCATGAAGCGTTACGGCCAGCACTGCCCGGTCGCCCGGGCCGCGGAGGTCCTCGCCGAGCGTTGGACACTTCTCGTCATCCGCGAGCTGCTGTGGGGCGAGGACCGCTTCAACGGCATCGCCCGCGGTCTGCCCCGGATGTCGCCGTCGCTGCTCGCGGCGCGGCTGCGCGAGCTGGACCGGGCCGGCCTGGTGGAGCGCCACGTCGTCGGCGGCGAGCCGCGCTACCGCCTCACGCCCGCGGGGCGGGAGCTGGAGCCGCTGCTGGAGGTCATGGCCGCGTGGGGCGTGCGGTGGATGCAGGACGCCCGGCCCGACGAGTTCGACCCGGCGCTGCTGCTGTTGCAGATCAGGCGGGAGGCGCAACCGGCCCGCATGCCCGAGCGGGCGGCCACGGTGCAGCTCCACTTCAGCGACGCGCGCGACGGCCAGCGGCGGTGGTGGCTGGTGCTGTCCAGGACGGGCGGCGTGGACGTGTGCGACACCGACCCGGGCTTCCCGGTGAGCGTGTGGATGGAGACCGAGGTGCCGACGCTCACCCGCATCTGGATGGGCGACCTGACCTGGTCGTCCGCGGTACGCGCCGAGGCGCTCCGGCTGACCGGCGACCGTACGGCCTGCCGGGCGCTGCCCGGATGGCTGCACGTCAGCCCGATGGCCGGCGTCGAGCGGGCGGCGGCCTCCCTGCCGCGATGACCCCGGCCCTGCCAGGATGACCCCGGCCCTGCCACGATGACCCCGGCCCTGACGGGATGACCCCGGCCTGCCGCGACGAGCCTCGGCTCTGCCGGAAAAGCGAGAATCCCCGCCTGATGACAGACGGGGATTCCGGTGAGGCGAAGAGAGGATCAGCCCTCGAGCTCGGCCGTGAGGCCGCGCGTGAGGTTGGGGTCGACGGGGACGCCGGGGCCCATGGTGGTGGAGAAGGTGACCTTCTTCAGGTAGCGGCCCTTGGCGGCCGACGGCTTGAGACGCAGCACCTCGTCAAGGGCGGCGGCGTAGTTCTCGATGAGCTGACGCTCGGGGAACGACGTCTTGCCGATGATGAAGTGCAGGTTGGCCTGCCGGTCGGTGCGGAACTCGATCTTGCCGCCCTTGATCTCCGTCACGGCCTTGGCGACGTCGGGCGTCACGGTGCCGGTCTTCGGGTTGGGCATGAGACCGCGCGGGCCGAGGACGCGGCCGAGGCGGCCGACCTTGCCCATGAGGTCGGGGGTGGCGACCACGGCGTCGAACTCGTTGAGCCGGTTGCCCTTGGCGATCTCGTCGATCAGCTCGTCGGCGCCGACGATGTCGGCGCCCGCCTCGCGGGCTGCCTCGGCACGGTCACCGGTCGCGAAGACCAGGACCCGGGCGGTCTTACCGGTGCCGTGCGGGAGGTTGACCGTGCCGCGCACGATCTGGTCGGCCTTGCGAGGGTCGACGCCCAGGCGCAGGGCCACTTCCACGGTGGCGTCGAACTTGGTGGTCGACGTCTCCTTGGCCAGCTTCGCGGCGTCGGCGGGCGTGTAGAGCTTGTCGCGGTCGACCTTGGCCGTCGCGTCCTTGTGCGCCTTGCTGCGCTTCATGTCTGTCTCCTTGTGGTACGCGGGCCGGGACCCGGCCCTCCCACGATCTGGGAAAAGTCTTAGTCGGCGACGGTGATGCCCATCGACCGGGCGGTGCCGGCGATGATCTTCTCGGCGGCCTCGACGTCGTTGGCGTTGAGGTCGGGCATCTTGGTCTCGGCGATGCTGCGCAGCTGCTCGCGGCTCAGCTTGCCGACCTTGTCCTTGTGGGGGACGGCGCTGCCCTTGTCGAGACCGAGGGCCTTCTTGATCAGCTCGGGCGCCGGGGGCGTCTTCGTGATGAAGGTGAAGCTGCGGTCTTCGAAAATGGTGATCTCAACGGGGATGATGTTGCCCCGCTGGGCCTCCGTCGCAGCGTTGTACTGCTTGACGAAGTCCATGATGTTGACGCCGTGGGGACCGAGGGCGGTACCGACCGGCGGAGCGGGCGTGGCCTGGCCAGCGGGGAGCTGGACCTTGACGAGCGCCGCGATCTTCTTCTTCGGAGGCATGAGTCCTTCTCCGGGTCCTGATCGTGATGCTGTCCGAACGCGGGTGCGCCCGGACATGTCGGAAGGCCACCTCTTCGCGAAAGGCGGCCAGCCGAACGTCTAAGTGTAAGTGATCGTCTTAGATCTTCGAGACCTGGTTGAACGAGAGCTCGACCGGGGTCTCGCGACCGAAGATCGAGACGAGCACCTTGAGCTTCTGCGACTCGGGGCTGATCTCGCTCACCGAGGCGGGCAGGGTGGCGAACGGGCCGTCCATGACCGTGACGGACTCGCCGATCTCGAACTCGACCGTGGGGCCGGACGCCGCCTTGGTGGTGGCCTTCTTGCTCTCCTCGGACGGCTCGGGCGCCAGCAACTTGGCGACCTCGTCGAGGCTGAGCGGGCTCGGCTTGTTGGACAGGCCGACGAAACCGGTCACGCCGGGCGTGTTGCGCACGGCGGCCCAGGACTCGTCGGTCAGCTCCATGCGCACCAGGACGTAGCCGGGCAGCACGCGCTCCTTGACCGGGACCTTCTTGCCGCTCTTGAACTCCTGGACGGTGTGCGTGGGCACCTCGACCTGGTAGATGTAGTCCTCCATGTTGAGCGACACGTTGCGGCTCTCGATGTTGGACTTCACCCGGTTCTCGTAGCCGGCGTAGGAGTGGATCACGTACCACTCGCCGGGCTGGCCGCGCAGGGAGCTCTTGAACTCCTCGACCGGGTCGACGTCGGGCAGGATCTCGGCGTCCTCGTCGGCGGGGGCCTCTTCGGCCTCCTCGACGTCGGCTTCGTCGGCCTCCTGGAGAGCCGCCTCGACGCCTTCGTCGCGAGCCTCACCCAGCTCGTCGCCCCACTCGTCGGTGGCCTCTCCCAGCTCGTCGTCGCCCCGCTCGTCGCGGGGTTCCTCGGCCGGAACAGAAGACTCGGACACGTGACCTTTCCTCTTTCCTCGAATCGAATGGTGTCGCCATCAGCCGACACCACGCGGCGTCGAGCTAGGCGGGCTCACTCCCCGCCGAAGACGCGGAGGACGGCCCAGCCGAGGGCGGCGTCGAGCCCATACACGATCGCCACCATGATCAGAACGAATACCAGAACGACCGTCGTGTAGGTGATGAGATCCTTGCGTGTCGGCCAGATGACCTTGCGAAGCTCGTTGACGACCTGCCGATAGAAAAGGGCAGGTGAAGTGCGTGTCTTCTTTTCGCCACTGGGCTTGCCTGCGGTCTCGCCGCGCGTGTCGATCGCCACAGTCCTCACCTGAATCTGTCGTATCCAACGCAGTTTTGCGGCGCGCTTACACGCCATTATTGCGCGGACCGCACTCGCAGGGCACGAGGGACTCGAACCCCCAACCGCCGGTTTTGGAGACCGGTGCGCTACCAATTGCGCCAGTGCCCTATGTCGTCAACCACACTACCCTGATTGACTCACTGCCTGGACCGAACCGCTCGCCGACATGCGGCGGAAGGACCAGGCGAAAGCATACGGGTGAATGCCCGGTACGTCGAACCCAAACCTGATCGCCCAGGTCACGCCCACGTGGGAGCATGGGGGTATGTCCACGCGACCCCGTATCTCCGCAAGAATTTCCGCGATTTCCGAGTCCGCCACGCTCGCCGTGGACGCCAAGGCCAAGGCGATGAAGGCGGCAGGCCGTCCCGTCATCGGCTTCGGCGCGGGCGAGCCCGACTTCCCGACGCCCGGCTACATCGTCGAGGCCGCGGTCGAGGCGGCACACGACCCCCGCAACCACAAGTACACGCCGGCGGGCGGTCTCCCCGAGCTCAAGCAGGCCATCGCGGCCAAGACGCGGCGCGACTCCGGCTACTCCGTCGAGCCGTCGCAGGTGCTGGTGACCAACGGCGGCAAGCAGGCCGTCTACGAGGCGTTCGCCACGCTGCTCGACCCGGGCGACGAGGTCCTGGTCATCGCCCCCTACTGGACGACCTACCCCGAGGCGATCAAGCTGGCCGGCGGCGTCCAGGTCGACGTGGTGACCGACGAGTCCACGGGCTACCTGGCGAGCGTCGAGCGGCTTGAGGCGGCGCGCACCGACCGTACGAAGGTGCTGCTGTTCGTCTCGCCGTCCAACCCGACGGGCGCGGTCTACTCGCGCGAGGAGACGGTCGCGATCGGCCGCTGGGCGGCCGAACACGGCCTGTGGGTCGTCACCGACGAGATCTACGAGCACCTCGTCTACGGCGGCGCCGAGTTCACCAGCATCGCCACGGCCGTGCCCGAGCTCGGCGACCGGGTGGTGATCCTCAACGGCGTGGCCAAGACCTACGCGATGACCGGCTGGCGCGTGGGCTGGCTGATCGGCCCGTCCGACGTGGTCAAGGCCGCGACCAACCTGCAGTCGCACGCGACCTCCAACGTGGCCAACGTCTCCCAGATCGCGGCGCTCGCGGCGGTTTCCGGCGACCTGTCGGCGGTGGCCGAGATGCGTACGGCCTTCGACCGCCGGCGCCAGACCATGGTCCGGATGCTCAACGAGATCCCGGGCGTGTTCTGCCCTGAGCCGAAGGGGGCGTTCTACGCGTACCCGTCGGTCAAGGAGCTGATCGGCAAGGAGCTGCGCGGCAGGCGGCCGCAGTCGTCGGCGGAGCTGGCCGAGCTGATCCTGGAGGAGGCCGAGGTGGCGGTGGTGCCCGGGGAGGCGTTCGGCACGCCGGGCTACTTCCGGCTCTCCTACGCCCTCGGGGACGACGATCTCGCCGAGGGCGTCAGCCGGATGGCCAAGCTGCTGCACGAGGCCCGCTGAGCGGCTTACCGGGGATCCTGCTTGATCGCGGCGGCGGTCTGGCGCAACTGGGCCGTCAGGCCGGGCGTGGCGGCGATGTAGACCGCCGTGCCCGGACGTTCGAGCCACATGAAGTTGCGCAGGTCGCCGCGGGTCGTCCAGCGCAGCGCGGGCTTGCCGCGGTAGGCGGTCAGCGTCGACCTGGCCACCAGGGTGGCGAACTGCTCGGCCGTACGCACGCCGCACACGACGCCCGCGCGGAGCTGTTCGCCGTCGGCGTCGTGCCAGGTCACGCCCCTGACCGTGAGGCGTTTGGTGAGCGAGCCCAGGCGGGCGAAGGCGCCGGCGCGGGTCAGGCTGCGGGGCGGGGCGGGGATCTTCAGCCTGGTCGTGCCGCAGGTCAGGGTGACCGGCTTGCCGGCCACCTGTTTGGCGGCGGGCGGCGGGGTGGCCCGGGGCTCGGGCTCTGCGCCGCCGCACCCGCCTCCGCACGCGGCCAGCGCGAACGCCAGGAACACCGCTGCCGGGCGCCGCATCGTCCCCCCATGAATTGTGGTTATCCCAGGGAAAGGGCTCCCTAGTCTCCTACAGGAGCCCGGACCGAGGCGGCGATTGTCACCAGGTCGCCGCCGAGCGACTCGCTCACCCGGATCGAGGCGCCCGTGCCGGCGCGCTCCAGCCAGACGATCATCCTGCCGCCGCCCGGGTGCCTGCCGACCACCGCGGGCCTGCCGCGGACGAAGGTCGGGCGGGGGTCGAGCACGGTGACCCGCTTGCGGTAGGTGTCCCAGTCCGCGGCAACCGTACCGCGATCGACCCGTGCCTCGACGTAACGGCCGGCGGTGCCGTACCTGGCCCAGCCGCCGTCGGGCTCGATCGTCCCGCCGCCGCTGCGTTCGAGGCCGCGCGGCAGGTAGGTGAGCCAGAAGTCGTCGGAGACGACCGCGAGGACGGGCTCGGGCGCGGCGACCGCCGGTGGCGGCGGGGCGGGAACGTACGCCCCGCCTGCCGACGGGGGCCGGGGGCGGCCGAATCCCGAGGAGAACAGGGCGTAGATGATGAGCGCGGTCACCGCGAACGCCAGCCCGGCGAGCAACGCCCGCCGCCCCTGCCCGACGTCACGCACCTCGGGGATCATGGACGGTTGATCCCCCGTTCGGCGCGATCTCTACCGTGCCGGGCGAGGGTGGGCGACACGCCGACCCGGCCCGTGGCCGAGTGGCAAAATGTGGAAATGCATCGGCCCCTGCACGCGCTTCCCAAAGCCCATCTTCACCTGCACTTCACCGGCTCCATGCGGCACTCGACACTGATCGAGCTGGCCAGGGAGCAGGGGCTGCACCTGCCCGACGCGCTGGAGCAGGACTGGCCGCCGCGGTTGCGGGCCACCGACGAGCGCGGGTGGTTCCGCTTCCAGCGGCTGTACGACATCGCCAGGTCCGTACTGAACCGTCCCGAACACGTCTATCGGCTGATGCGCGAGACGGCCGAGGACGAGGTGGCCGCCGGGTCCCGGTGGCTGGAGATCCAGGTGGATCCGTCCGGGTTCGCGCCGCGGTTCGGCGGGCTCACGGCCACGCTGGAGCTCATGCTCGACGCCACCCGGCAGGCCGCCGAGCACGCCGGGGTGGGCATCGCGGTGATCGTGGCGGCCAACAGGACCAGGCATCCGCTCGACGCGAACACGCTGGCCAGGCTCGCCACCCAATACGCCGGCAAGGGCGTCGTGGGCTTCGGCCTGTCCAACGACGAGCGGCGCGGCGAGGCGCGCGACTTCGAGCGGGCCTTCCGCATCGCCAAGCGGGGCGGGCTGCTCGCCATGCCCCACGGCGGCGAGCTGCTCGGGCCGCGCAGCGTGGCGCAGTGCGTCGACGACCTGGGCGCCGACCGGGTCGGGCACGGCGTGCGCGCGGCCGAGGATCCGTGGCTCATGCAGCGGCTGGCCGACCGGCAGATCTGCTGCGAGGTGTGCCCGACGTCCAACGTGGGGCTGGGGGTGGCCGAGCGGGCCGCGGACGTGCCGGTGCGACGGCTGTTCGACGCCGGGGTGCCGATCGCGCTCGGCTCCGACGACCCGCTGCTGTTCGGCACGCGGCTGCTGCGGCAGTACGAGCTGGCCAGGGAGGTCTACGGGTTCTCCGACGCCGAGGTCGCCGAGCTGGCGCGGCAGTCCGTACGGTCGTCGACCGCGCCCGAGGGGGTGCGCAAGGAGCTGCTCAAGGGTGTCGACGACTGGCTGACCGGGTCAGCGGAGTGACTCGGCGATCTTCACGGCCTTCTCCTTGGTCCTGACGCCTTCGAGGCGGTAGGTGAGCGTGTCCTGCTGCCAGATGAGGGTGGGGGCGGCCTGGCGCAGCGGGATCTGGGTGCCGTCCTCGCGGTGGATGTAGCCGAGCGGGTGCTCGCCGGGGATCCACCAGCCCTGTGCCTTGTTCACCTCGACGTAGTCGGGCCAGGGCGGGCCGAGCTTCTTGAAGAAGAACGGGTCTATGCCGCCTTCGAACTGGTCGAGCCTGATGCCGCCGGCGTACAGCATCGACACGACGCGGCCCTCGTCGGAGACGGTGACGGTGTGGGGAGTGCCCAGCTTCGACGGGGTGGTGGGTCGTACCGGGGGGGGGGTGGTCTCCTCGATCTGGAGCTCGATCCCGGCGAAACGGAGGATCGTGGCTACGGCGGCGCGGCCCTGAGGGGTGGCGGCCGTGACGGCGATGACCGCTATCACCACCGCTGTCACGATCTTCCACCTGTTCCGGCGCACACGTCGCGCCGGAGGCCGCCGACCGTCGTCCCGCCGACCCGGCGCCGGGGGGTGGGCCCGCTGCGGGCCATGCGCGGGATCGGACCCCGCCCACGGAAGCTCCGCGTCC
>JABFVJ010000186.1 GCA_013362835.1 Nonomuraea sp.
GCGCCCTCACCAGGGCCTGTGCACCTGTCATCCGTTCGGTCATCGGCTCGTTCCTTGCGTGGCTACTCACTTAAGGACATAAAAAAGGCCCCTTCCCACTGCGGGTGGGACTGGGGCGGCGCGCAGGTCGGAGTGCTTCGCTATCGGCCTGCGCGCCGGCGAAGTACTACGAGAATCTCACTGCGAAGCATGGCTTACACCATAGCCGCTCAGAACGCCCCGGTGTCAACTTGGCGGGACACGAGTCTCATACGGTGAGACTCGTACGCATCAAGGAGTCCACCCCGCGTGCCGCCATCGGACGCGCCACCAGGAATCCCTGCCCCCTGGTGCACCCCATCTCCCTCAGCAACTCCAGTTGTTCGGGACGCTCGATGCCCTCGGCCACCACGATGAGCCCGAGGTCGTGGCCGAGGCGCACGATCGTCCGGGTGAGCAGCGTCAGCGTGTCGTCCTTGCCGAGCCCCGACACGAACGAGGGATCGATCTTGATCATGTCGACCGGGAGCTGCCGGAGGAAGGCCAGCGAGGCGTAGCCGGTGCCGAAGTCGTCGATCGCCAGGCGTACGCCGAGCGCGCGCAGCTCCGACAGCCGCTTGATCGTCTCCTCGGCGTCCTCGACGAGCATCTCCTCGATCACCTCAAGGGTGAGCGCGGAGGCGGGCAGGCCGCTCTCGGCGAGGGCCTCCTCGACGGTCTCGACGAACCTGGGCGCGGTGATCTGCCGGGCCGACAGGTTGAGCGACAGGCCGATGTCCCAGGAGGAGGCGCGCCAGGCGGCCACCTCGCGGCACGCCTCGCGCAGGATCCACTCGCTCAGCGGCACGATCAGCCCGGTGTCCTCGGCCGGGCCGAGGAACTGCTCCGGCGGTACGAACACCGAGCCGCGCCACCAGCGCACCAGCGCCTCGACCGCGGTCACCCGCGAGGTCGCCAGGTCGACCACGGGCTGGTACTCGATGGCGAACTGGTGCTCGATCAGCGCCCGCTGCAGGTCGGCCGCCAGTTCGAGCCGGCGTACGACGTCGGCGTGCATCTGCGCGGCGAACACCTCCACCCGCCGCCCGCCGAGCTCCTTGGAACGCGCCATCGCCACATCGGCGTTGCGCATGAGGTCACCGGCCGGCAGGTCGTCCTCGGTGAAGGCCACGCCCACGCTCGCGGTCAGCGCCACGTCGCGGTCGGCGACCCGGAACGGCTCCTGCGAGACCGCCCGCACCAGGCGCTCGGCCATGTCCACGGCCATCTGCGCGTCGCCGCCGGTCTCCACGAGCACCGCGAACTCGTCGCCGCCCCACCGGGCCAGCGTGTCGTCGGCGCGTACGGCGCCGCGCAGCCGCCGGGCGGCCTGGCCGAGCAGGTAGTCGCCGCTGGCGTGGCCCACCGAGTCGTTGACCGAGGTGAACCCGTCGAGGTCGAGGAAGATGACCGCGACGTTGCCGGACGTGCGGCCCGACAGCACCTCGCGGGTGCGCTCCTCGAAGTAGGCGCGGTTGGGCAGGCCGGTGACGCCGTCGTGGAAGGTGAGGTGGGCGACCTGGTTGCGCAGGGCCTCCTCGTCGCTGACGTCTCGGGTGGTGACGAGCATGAGGTCGTCGCCGCCGATGTGGCGGGTGGCGACGGACTCGGTGGGCCGCCACGTGCCGTCGGAGGCGCGTACGCGGCAGGCGATCATGCAGGCGCCCGGCGCGACGCCGCCCTCGTCCTCGGTGGTCATGGCGCGCAGCGCGGCCTGGATGCCGGGGACGTCCTCGGGGTGGATGTAGTCGAAGATCGAGCCGCCGACGAGCTCTTCGGGGGTGTAGCCGTAGGTGACCTCGACGCCGGCGCCGATCTCGTGGACCACGCCCTCGTAGTCGCACAGCAGCACGACGTCGCCGGTGCTCTCGGCGAGCTCCCTGAGCTGCCGCTCGCCGAGCGAGACCAGGGCGCGCAGGCGGATGGTCGCGCCCGACAGCACGAACAGGCGTACGAGCAGGAGCAGCACCACGGAGACCGCGACCACCACGACGCCGGTCACGGGCTGCTCGGCCGAGCCGCCCGCCAGGTGGGCGAGCAGCGTGCAGGCCGCCACGGCGACCAGCGCGAGCGGCACGAGGGCGACCACGTTGCGTACGCCGGGCCCGCCGTGGGGCCGGGGGCGCGGCCCCCAGGGCACGGCGGCGAGCAGCAGCAGCGCGACGGGCACGAGCATCATGGTCCAGGCCGGCGGGAAGTCGCCGTCGAGCCGGGCCACGGCGGCGGCGAGGCCGCCCACGCTCATGGTCGCGAGCACGCCCACGCCGGCCAGGCCGAGCAACCAGGACGTCGCCTTGCTGGTGAGCACCGAGGGGATCACCCCGCAGGTCACCAGGAGCGCGATCATCGGCGGCAGCATGGCGAAGATGAACGTGGGCGCGTCGCCCGCGTCCTCGTAGTAGTGGCGCAGCGCCACCACCCAGCCGATGAGGAAGATCGAGGCGGTGCACAGGTAGGCGTCGGTGAGATGCCGTAATGCGACCCTGGCCGGGAACCTGCGGTCGGCGGCGATCAGCGCGCCGCCCGCCATGATCACGGTGCCGAGCAGGACGAACAGGTCGGCGAAGCTGACCACGAAGCTCGTGGCGACCGAGCGCAGGATCACTCCGGCGGCCCACACGACCGCGCCGCCGGCCATCCAGCGCGCGCCCATGGCCAGCGGGCGGTGCTCGGCCGACCTGACCGAGACGACCAGCAGCGAGGCGGCGGCGACGAGGGCCCCGAGCCCTCCCGCCACGGCTCCGGTCAGCAAGGCCTGACCGCCCGCGAGGAGTGCGGCGGCGAACGCCACCACACCGGCCGCCCCTGCGGCGGCCAGCGGCGCTCGTGGATCACGCCAGCGGATCACAGTCGTTGCCCATCCCGTCTTGAACCCTGCACCAGTGACCACCGAAGCCCGGCGAGCACATCGCCAGTGTGTGCGGTCGCGGGTGCGCGGGTGGTGACAACGCCGATGTCGTCACCGATCTGATAACCACACAGACCCAATTTCCGCCAAGAGTTCCTTGACAGCGAGTCAGGAACTCCCTGCAGACGCCACCGTACGCACGAAAGGTCACGGACCAGCCACGTTCCGGAATCCTCTCAATACGAGTCGGTAATGACGTTGATCAGCGGCTCGCCGGCGAGGTGGCGCCGGAGCTGCTCGCGGATCAGTCGCAGCGTGCGGCGCACGGAGGCGGGGGTGCTGCCCGCGATGTGCGGTGTGATCAGCACGCCCGGCGCGCTCCAGAGGGGGTGGCCCTCGGGCAGCGGCTCGGGCGCGGTGACGTCGAGCGCGGCGCGTAGCCTACCGGTTTTGAGCTCGGAGATCAGCGCGTCGGTGTCGACCACCCCGCCCCTGGCCGCGTTGACGAGGACGGCGCCGTCCTTCATCCGGGCCAGGAAGGCGGCGTCGACCATGCCCGCGGTGTGGGGCGTGGCGGGCACGAGCAGGACGACGACGTCGGCGTCCGGAAGCAGCGCGGGCAACTCGTCCATGGCGTGCACGCCCTCGCGGGCGCTCCTCGCCACCCGGACGACCTCGACCTCGAAGCCTTCGAGCCGCCGCTCGACCGCCGCGCCGATCGAACCGTGGCCGACGATGAGCACGGTGGAGTCGGCGAGCACGCCGGTGTGGTGGTAGGTCCACTCGCCCCTGCGCTGGGCGTCCACGAACCCGGGGAACTCCCTGAGCACCGCGATCATCGCGCCGACCGCCCACTCGGCGGTGCCGGCGTCGTGCACGCCGCGGGCGTTGCACAACACCGCCCCTTCGGGCAGGTGCGGCCGGTACGGCTCCACCCCCGCGGTCACCGTCTGCACCAGCCGCAACGAACGCATCCTCGCCAGTGTCCCCGGCACGTCGGGCACCACGATCAGCGGCGGGATCCAGACCTCCACGTCCTCGATGCCGTCCGGCATGACCGAACCGTCATATACCGCGCATTCGACGCCCGGCAGGTCAGACAGAACATCGGCCGCCGACTCGGACGGAACCCAGATCTTCATGCCGAGAACCTTACGACCCACGGGGAAGTATGGAACACATGAGGAAGCTCTGGACGATCATGCTTCTGGCCGTGCTCGCCGCCTGCTCCGGCAACGGCGCGGTGCGGCCGACCGCCGCCGTCTCGGCCGCCGTCGCCCCGGGCGCCCCGAAGGACGTGGTGACCGGCCTCGCGGTGCCTTGGGCGATCGCCTTCCTGCCCGGCGGCGACGCCCTGGTCACCGAGCGGGACTCGGCCAGGCTGCTGCGCGTCACCCCCACCGGCACGATCACCGAACTGGGCAGGATCAGCGAGGCGCGCCCCGAGGGCGAGGGCGGGCTGATGGGCGTGGCGGTCAAGGACCAGCAGGTCTTCCTGTACTACACGGCCGAGCAGGACAACCGCATCGTGCGCTACCAGCTCGGCGACAACGGCCTGGGCAGCGGACAACTGCTCGTCCAGGGCATACCGAAGGGCGGCATCCACAACGGCGGCAGGCTCGCCTTCGGCCCCGACGGCTACCTGTACGCCACCACCGGCGAGACCGGCGACAGCGACCTCGCCCAGCAACGCGACTCCCTGGCCGGCAAGATCCTGCGCATGACCGTGGACGGCGCCCCCGCCCCCGGCAACCCGTTCGGCACGCTCGTCTACAGCTACGGCCACCGCAACGTCCAGGGCCTGGCCTGGGACCCCTCAGGCCGCCTGTACGCCTCGGAGTTCGGCGCCAGCGCCTACGACGAGATCAACCTGATCCGGCCGGGCGCCAACTACGGCTGGCCCGAGGTCGAGGGCAAGGGCAACGACGACAGGTTCGTCAACCCCATCCTCACCTGGCCCACCGCCGACGCCTCACCGTCCGGAATGGCGTACGCGGACGGCTCTCTGTGGGTGGGCGCGCTGCGCGGCCAGCGCCTGTGGCAGGTGCCGATCGGCCAGGACGGCTCCCCCGGCACGCCCGTCGCGCACTTCGACGGCCGCTACGGCAGGCTCCGCGCGGTCACCGCCGCTCCCGACGGCACCCTGTGGGTCGGCACCAGCAACAAGGACGGCAGGGGCTCGCCGCGCCCCGGCGACGACCGGATCCTGTCGGTCACCACGTCCTAGCCGGACGAGAGGCAGGTGAGCGCGGTCTGCGGCCGGTACTTCGTGGTCAGCTTCTTGTCCTTCTTGACGGCCTTGCCGTCCTTGTAGAACACGCGGGTGACGTCGATCGTGAAGCCCTGCTCGCCGTTGGCGGCCACGCAGCCGGGCTCGTTGCTGGTCGCCCGGCCGAACGGCGTGAAGTCCCGCCGCGCGGACTCGACCGCCTCGACCTTGTCGTACCGCTTGGTGCTCCACAGGGTGACGGTCACCGAGGTCGGCGTCGTGACGGTCTTGATCAGGACGCCGTACTCGGAGTCGTTGCGCCACTTGAGGTCGCGGTCGGGGTAGAGCAGCGCCACGTCACGGCCGGCCGGGTAGGCGGGCGCGAAGTAGTCCATGGGATCGTGCTCGACGAGGTCGAACCCGCCGAGGAAGACCGCGTTGTACATGGTGGTGGCGAACTGGGACACGCCGCCGCCGACGATGTTGACCATGCGGCCGCCGACGATCTGGCCGGCCTCGACGTAGCCGTCCTCGGCCGTGCGCTCGCCGGTCACCTCGTTGAGCGACAGGGTCTCCCCCGGTTTGACCAGCATGCCGTCGAAGTCCTGGGCCATGCGCCTGATGTTGGTCGCGCGGGGCAGGCAGCAGTCGAAGCTCGTGCTGAACGTGCCGACGTTCTCCTTGATGCCGAGGCCGCGGATCTGGCTCGTGGTGACCTGCGGGGTGACCACGCCGAGCCTGACCTCGACGGTCCGCGCGGCGCCCGAGGTGAACAGCGCCTCCAGGTCGCGGGCCAGCAGCTTGTCGTTCACGCCCCGGCCCCTGCGCGCGGGCACCAGGACGGGCTTGTCGTTCACGATCTGGTACGTGGCGTCGCGCGGCTGCTGCGTGGCGTCCACCAGGCCGCTCTCCACGGACGTGAGCGCGCCCTTGGCGTCGAACCGGGGGACGAGCGTGCCGTCGCCGTCGGGCACGTAGGTCAGGTTGGCCGCGATCACGGCCGGGGTGAGCTGGGCCTGCCTGCCGGCGAGGGTCAGCGTGACCGGCGCGGACACGGCCTTCCTGGCCTTCACCACGGCCGCCTCGACGGCCTCGGGCGTGGTGTCGGGCTTGGCCGGCCGCATGGTGAGCGAGACCGCGCCCCCGCCGCGCAGGAACGCGTCGCCGATCCTGCGTACGGCGTCGTCGCGGTCGAGGAGCACGCCGTCCTCGGGCATGCGGGCCTTCGGCTCCAGGCCGGAGAAGACCACCCTGCCCTCGCGCGCCTGCTTGTCCACGCCTTCGGCCAGGCCCTCGACGGTCCTGGTGAGCTGGGAGGAGTCGACGCTGATCTTGGGCTGGACGTCGGTCGTGCCGGTCAGGCCGTGCCAGACCTCCAGGGGGCCGGGGAAGCCGCTCGGGGCCTGCCCGATGGTGCCGACCACGTCGAGTTCGAGCCCGGCCTCGTCGGGCTGGACGGTGTCCTTCTTGCCGCCGATGTCCACGACGACCGGCGTGCTCAGCTTGGCGCCCAGCTCGGTACGCAGCTTGTCGGCCGCCTGGGTGACGGTCAGGCCGCCGATCTCCACGCCGCCCACCCGCGTACCGCGCAGCACGGCTCCGGACATCATCACGGCGGGGACGACGTACGCCAGGGTCGCGAGGACGAGGACGAGGACGATCAGGCCGGGCAGCAGGCGGCGCCTGCGCGGCGGCTCGGGTTCGAAGGCGGTCGGCCGCTCCTGGCCTCCAGCGGCCCCGAACACGGGGGCGGGCGCGGCGGCGGGGTCCTTGTCCTTCATCGGCCACGGCTGCGCGGGCGGCGCCTTCGGGGGCAGGGCGCCACCGGTCTGACCGCCGGGCGCGCTCGGTGCGGGGGCCGGCCGGGACTCCTGCTGGTCCTGCGGGCCGAAGATGTCGCGGGACACGCCCGGGGGTAATCCTTCGATCCGCGGCTTCTTGGAGACGCCCGAGGTCGGCAGTGGCACCGAGGCGAACGGGTCGGTCGGTGATTCGATCGGTCCGGCGTTTCGCACGCCTCAATCTCCTCCCGGTCCGCAGCCAAGTCTCAGGCAACAGTAAGGCACGAGCATCCACCTATGTCACGAGAAATGAATACGGAAGTGTGTCAACCACGCCACCGGTAGCGATGTTCGGGGCGGCCCGCGGTGCCGTAGCGGGGGTGGAGTTCGGCCCGTCCCGACGCGCACAGGTGCTCCAGATAGCGGCGGGCGCTCACCCTCGACAGGCCCGTGAGCTCGGCCGTCTCGGCCGCCGACAGGTCGCGCCCGGCCTCGCGCAGCGTCTCGGCGACCAGCGCGCAGGTGGCCGGCGACAGGCCCTTCGGCATCGGGGCCGGCCTGGGCGCGCCGAAGAGCCGGTCCACGTCGTCCTGGCGGGCCTCGCGGCCGATCGCCGTGAGCCTGTTGCGGGTGTCGGCGTACTGGCGGAGGCGTTCGGCGAGGGCGGCGGCGGTGAACGGCTTGATCAGGTAGTTGACCGCGCCGCCGCGCATGGCCTCCCTGACCGTGGGCACGTCGCGGGCCGCGCTGATCATCAGGACGTCGACGTCGTCGAGCGCCTTGAGCACCTCCAGGCCGGACATGTCGGGCAGGTAGATGTCGAGCAGGACCAGGTCGGGCCGCAGCCCGGCCACCGCCGCGAGCGCGTCGGCGCCGCTGTGGGCCACGGAGACGACCTCGAAGCCGGGGACGCGGGAGACGTAGCCGCTGTGGATGCGGGCCACCATGAAGTCGTCGTCCACGACCAGGACCCGTACGTCGTTCACGCGCCGGCCTCGGCGGGCAGCAGGGCCGTGAAGACGGCGCCGTCGGCGTTGCGCACGCGTACCCAGCCGCCCCTGCGCAGGCACGCCTGCCGGGTCAGGGCCAGGCCGAGCCCGCGCGGCCCCGACTGGGCGGCCTTGGTCGTGAAGCCCTCCCTGAACACCTCTTCCACCAGGTCGGGCGTGATGCCGGGGCCGGAGTCGCCGACGCGTACGCGCAGGCCCTCGTCGTCGGCCACGACCGACACCTCGATCGTGCCGACCCCGCCGTCGAGCGCGTCGATCGCGTTGGCGACCAGGTTTCCGACCACGAGGACGGCGTCCTGCGGGTCGCCGAGCGCGCCCTCGGGCACGTCGGAGTCCTCCGACAGCACCAGCCGCGCGCCGCGCTCGGCCGCCTCGGCGGACTTGGCGAGCAGCAGGGCGGCGAGCGTCGGGTCCTGGACGCGTTCGCGCAGGTCGGTCGCGTACGTGCCGCGCGTGGTACGGGTGATGAAGCCGATCGCGGCGTCGTGCTCGCCGAGCTCCAGCAGGCCCACGACGGTGTGCATGCGGTTGGCGAACTCGTGGGCCTGGGCGCGCAGGGCCTCGGTGGCGCTGCTGGAGTCGTCCAGCTCGCGGGCCAGGCGTACCAGCTCGGTACGGTCACGCAGGGTGACGACCCAGCCGCGATGCCTGCCGCGCACGGAGACCGGGGTCCTGTT
This sequence comes from Nonomuraea sp., assembly GCA_013362835.1. The sequence goes on from JABFVJ010000186.1 coordinate 8,544, forward strand.
GAGCACCAGCACGCGGTCGCCGTGCAGCACCACGCGGTCCTCGCCCTGGTCGGCGCCGGTCAGCACGTCGCGCATGCGCTCGGAGACCGGCATGCCCGCCACGTCGGAGCCGAGGTCGCCGAGCAGGTCGCGGGCCGCGTCGTTGACCAGCGTGACCCGGCCCTCCAGGTCGAGCGCGAGCACGCCCTCCTTCACGCCGTGCAGCACGCCCTCGCGCTGCTCCAGCAGGGCGGCGATCTCGCGCGGCTCCAGGCCGAACGTCTGCCTGCGCACCCGCGCGGTGATCAGCGCGGCCAGCGCCAGCCCGGCCAGCAGCACGGCCAGCGCGGTCCAGATCAGCGGCGGCAGCGCGGCGCCGAGCTGGCCGGTGACCGTGGTCTGCAGCACGCCGACCGAGACCAGGCCGATGACGTTGCCGTATTCGTCGCGGATGGGGGTCTTGCCCCTGACGGTGGTGCCGATCGTGCCGGTCTCGGTGCCGACCCAGCTCCGGCCCGTACGCAGCACGGCGGTGCCGTCGGTCGACAGCCGCTTGCCGATCAGCGCGGCGTTGGGGTGGGCGTAGCGCTTCTGCTCGGTGTTGGCGATGGCCACGTAGTCGGCCCCGGTCTCGTGCTGGACGCTGAGCGCCAGCGGCTGCAGCACCGTCTCCGGGTTCTCCAGCCTGAACGCGTCGCGCACCTGCGGAAGGGCGGCCACCGACTGCGCGATGGCCAGGGCGCGCTGCTGGTGCAGCGCGTCGAGCTGCTCGCGCGTGTGCCCGGCCCACACTCCCGCCGTGCCGCCGACGGCGAGCAGGACGATCACCATCTGGAGCACGAACAACTGGGTGCCCAGTGGGGCATCGGTTACCCTGCGCACGCCCACATGGAAACAAACCCAGGTCACGGCCAGGTCGCGACCAATACGACCACTATGACGGCAACCGCGCAAAGCCTCGACTCCACGGGGAAGGGACCTCACCATCGCAGTTTTACAACCGTGAAAATCCCCCCTTGGAGTGATCATGCGCTTGCGCGTATTCGCCGCCGCCCTGGCGGCACTCTCCGTCACCGCCCTGGCCGGCTGCGGCGAGTCCGGAACGACCGGTGGCAACGCCTCCCTGCGCATCATGGCCCCCGCCGCGGCGGGTGGCGGCTGGGACCAGACCGCCCGTACGGCCGAGCAGGCGATCAAGACGGCCGCGCCCGACCGCAAGGTCGAGGTCTACAACGTGCCCGGCGCGGGCGGCACGATCGGCCTGGCCCAGCTCGCGGGCGAGAAGGGCAACGGCAACCTGCTGATGACCATGGGCCTGGTCATGGTCGGCGCCATCGAGCAGAACAAGTCGAAGGTCACCCTGGCCGAGACCACCCCGATCGCCAAGCTGACCGAGGAGTACGAGATCGTCGTGGTCCCGGCGGAGTCCCCGTTCAAGACGCTGGCCGACATGGTGGCCGCGTGGAAGGCCGACCCGGCGAAGGTCTCGGTCGCGGGCGGCTCGGCGGGCGGCACCGACCACATCGTGGCCGGGCTGATGGCCAAGGCCGCGGGCGTCGACCCCAAGCAGGTCAACTACATCGCGCACTCCGGCGGCGGCGAGGCGCTCAACGCGCTGCTCGGCAACAAGGTCAGCGCGGGCATCTCGGGCGTGGGCGAGTTCGCCGAGCACGTGAAGTCCGGCAAGCTGCGCGCCCTGGCCGTGAGCAGCGGCTCGCGGGTGTCCGGGCTGGACGTCCCGACGCTGAAGGAGGGCGGCCTCGACGTCGAGCTGGCCAACTGGCGCGGCTTCGTCGCCCCGGCCGGCCTGGACGACGCCGCCAAGAAGTCCCTGACCGACCTGGTCACCAAGATGCACGACTCGCAGCCGTGGAAGGACGCCGTCGCCAAGAACGGCTGGATCGACTCCTTCCAGACCGGCCGGCAGTTCGCCGACTACCTCAAGTCCGAGGAGACCAAGGTCAAGGGCATCATCGCCGACATGGGGCTCGTGTCCTGATGGCTCGCTGGTGGCGGCCCGAGCTCGGGCTGGCGGTCGTGGTGCTGGCGCTGGGCGTGTTCGTGGTGATCGGCACGTTCGACGTCTCCGCCGCGGCCTCACAGCTCGGCCTCGGGCCGCGCTTCTTCCCCATGCTGGTCGGCGGCGCCATGGTGGTGATCGGCGTGTTCTACGTGATCGACGTGCTGCGCGGCGGCCGCGGCGACCCCGAGGAGAGCGAGGACGTGGACGCCGACGCGCCCACCGACTGGCGCAGCGTCATGCTGGTCAGCGGCATCTTCCTGGCCTTCACCTCGCTCCTGAACGTGCTCGGCTGGATCATCGGCGCGAGCCTGCTGTTCTTCGGGCTGTCGGTCGCGCTCGGGGCCGAACGCAAGCTGCGGGCCGCCGTGGTGGCCGTGGTGCTGGGGGTGGCGACGTACGTGCTGTTCGTCAAGGTCCTCGGCGTGCCGCTGCCGGCCGGGCCGCTCGGCGGGGTGATCTGAGATGGACTCCTTCCAGCTCCTCATGGACGGCTTCGCCGCCGCCCTCACCCCCGTCAACCTCCTGTACGCCCTCATCGGCGTCACCCTCGGCACCCTGGTCGGCGTGCTGCCCGGCATCGGGCCCGCGATGACCGTGGCGCTGCTGCTGCCGATCACCTTCACCGTGCCGCCGGCCAGCGCGTTCATCATGTTCGCCGGCATCTACTACGGCGGCATGTACGGCGGCTCGACCACGTCGATCCTGCTCAACACGCCCGGCGAGTCGTCCTCCATGATCACCGCGTTGGAGGGCAACAAGATGGCCCGGCGCGGGCGGGCGGCGCAGGCCCTCGCCACGGCGGCCGTCGGGTCGTTCGTGGCCGGGACCATCGCCACGGCGCTGCTGGTGGTCGCCGCGCCCGCCGTGGTGAGCTTCGCGATCTCGTTCGGTCCCGAGGACTACTTCGCGCTGGCGATCCTGGCCTTCACCGCCGTGTCGTCGGTGCTGTCCCGCTCGATCGTGCGCGGCCTGGCCTCCCTGGGGCTCGGGCTGGTGATCGGGCTGATCGGCATCGACCAGCAGACCGGTCAGGCGCGGCTCACGCTGGGCGTCCCGCAACTGCTCGACGGCATCGACGTGGTGATCGTCGCGGTGGGCCTGTTCGCGCTCGGCGAGGCCCTTTACGTGGCCTCCCGGCTGCGCCACGCCACGCCCGAGGTGGTGCCCGTCGGCCGGGCGTGGATGGGCCGCGCCGACTGGCGGCGCTCGTGGCTGCCGTGGCTGCGCGGCACCGCGCTCGGGTTCCCGTTCGGCGCGCTGCCGGGCGGCGGCGCGGAGATCCCCACGTTCCTGTCGTACGCGGCCGAGAAGCGCCTGGCCAAGGGCGTGGCCAAGGAGGAGTACGGCAAGGGCGCCATCGAGGGCGTCGCGGGCCCGGAGGCGGCCAACAACGCCTCGGCGGCCGGGACGCTGGTCCCGCTGCTCACGCTCGGCCTGCCCACGTCGGCGACGGCCGCCATCCTGCTGGCCGCCTTCCAGCAGTACGGCCTGCAACCCGGCCCGCAGCTCTTCGACCACAACCCGGCCCTGGTGTGGGCGATGATCGCCTCGCTGTTCATCGGCAACACGATGCTGCTGGTCCTGAACCTGCCCCTGGCGCCCCTGTGGGCCCGCGTCCTGCGCATCCCCCGCCCGTACCTGTACGCCGGGATCGTGCTGTTCGCCGCCCTCGGCGTCTACGCCGTGAACGGCACCGTCGTGGACCTGGTCGTCCTGTACGTCCTCGGCCTGCTCGGGTTCTCCATGCGCCGCTTCGGCCTGCCCGTCGCCCCCGCGGTGATCGGCATGATCCTCGGGCCGATGGCCGAGATCCAGCTCCGCCGCGCACTCGCGATCGGAGCGGGCGACGTGAGCGTACTGGTACGCAGCCCGATCGCGGCCGTACTCCTGGCCCTGTCCGCGCTCGCCCTGCTCACCCCGGTGTTCCGCCGCCTGATGACACGCCGGGCGGCCCAGCGCACGGCCCGGCGGACGGCACGACCGGGCGACGATGCGGTCACGCCTGCGTCACGCGAGGACTGACCACCGGTCGCACCGGGCAGATCGCCCGGTGGTTCTTGGGGTGGCCCCGCCGATATGTCCGGATCGGCGGGGCCCCCGCACTTCTGGCCACTCCTCGGAGACCGGCCACTTCTCGGAGACCGGCCGCTTCTCGGAGAGCGGCTGCTCTTCAGAGAGCGGCTACTCCTCGGAGACCGGCAGTTCCTCGGAGACCGACAGCTACTCCGAGACGCCCAGCTTCTCCAGGATCAGCTGGCGGGCGCGGGCCGCGTCGGCCTTGCCGCGGCTGGCCTTCATCACGCCGCCCACCAGCGCACCGGCCGCGGCGATCTTCCCGGAACGCACCTTCTCGGCCGCGTCGGCGTTGTCGGCCAGCACCTGGTCGATGATCGCCGCCAGCTCACCCTCGTCGTTGACGATCTTCAGGCCACGCTTCTCGACGACCTCGTCGGGCGTGCCCTCACCGGCGAGCACGCCTTCGAGCACCTCCCTGGCGAGCTTGTCGTTGAGCGCCCCCGACGCCACCAGCTCGGTCACCTTGGCGATCTGCGCCGGCGTGATCGGCAGCTCGGCCAGCGGGACCCCGGTCTCGTTGGCCCGCCGCGCCAGCTCGCCCATCCACCACTTGCGCGCGTCGGCCGCCGGGGCGCCCGCCGCGACCGTGGCCTCGACCAGGTCGATCGCGTCGGCGTTGTGCATGGCCTGCATGTCGAGGTCGGACAGCCCCCACTCGGCCTGCAGCCGCTTGCGCTTGACCGACGGCAGCTCGGGCAGCGCCGCCTTCAGCTCGGCCACCCACGCCGGGTCGGGCTCGATCGGCACCAGGTCGGGCTCGGGGAAGTAGCGGTAGTCCTGCGCCTCCTCCTTGGACCTGCCGGACGTGGTCGTGCCGGTGTCCTCGTGGAAGTGCCGGGTCTCCTGCGTGATCTTGCCGCCCTGGGCGAGGACGCCCGCCTGCCGCTCGATCTCGCTGCGCACCGCCCGCTCGACGCTGCGCAGCGAGTTGACGTTCTTGGTCTCGGTGCGGGTGCCCCACTCCGACGACCCGCGCGGCATCAGCGACACGTTGACGTCGCAGCGCAGCGAGCCCTCCTCCATCCGTACGTCGGACACGCCGAGCGAGCGCATGATCTCGCGCAGCTCGGTGACGTACGCCTTGGCCACCTCGGGCGCGAGCCGGTCGGTGCCGGGGATGGGCTTGGTGACGATCTCCACCAGCGGGATGCCCGCCCGGTTGTAGTCGACGATCGAGTAGTCGGCCCCGTGGATACGGCCGGTGGCGCCGCCCACGTGGGTGGACTTGCCGGTGTCCTCCTCCAGGTGCACCCGCTCGATCTCGATGCGCACGATCTCACCGTTGACCTCGACGTCGACGTAGCCGTCGAAGCAGAGCGGCTCGTCGTACTGGGAGATCTGGTAGTTCTTCGGCATGTCCGGATAGAAGTAGTTCTTCCGGGCGAAGCGGCACCAGGAGGCGATCGAGCAGTTCAGCGCGAGGCCGATGCGGATCGTCGACTCGATGGCCATCGCGTTGGCCACGGGCAGCGACCCGGGCAGCGCGAGACAGGTCGGGCAGACCTGCGTGTTGGCCGGCGCCCCGAACGCGGTCTTGCAGCCACAGAACATCTTCGACTTGGTGCCGAGCTCGACGTGCGTCTCCAGCCCGAGCACCGGCTCGAACCTGTCGAGCGCTTCGTC
>JABFVJ010000409.1 GCA_013362835.1 Nonomuraea sp.
GAGGCTCGGCGGTCAGGAGCAGGTGTAGGAGGACGGCGTCGCGGTGTCGCCGTTCGGCCTGCTGACCTGGAACCCGAAACTGGTGCTCGCGCCCGCGCCGAGGGTGCCGTTGTAGCCGGCGTTCTTGGCGGTGACGGTCTGGCCGCTGGTGGTGAGGGTGGCGTTCCAGGAGCCGGTGATGGTGTGACCGGCCGGCAGGGTGAAGGTGACGGTCCAGCCGTTGATCCCGGACGTGCCGGTGTTGGTGACGGTCACGGGCTGGACGACGTACCCGCTGTTCCACTGGGTCTGCACGGTGCCCGCCGCGGTGCAGCCGCCGCCTCCGCCGCCGGTGAGGGTGGTGAAGGTGACCGGTGAGGAGTTCGCGGACAGGTTGCCCGCGCCGTCACGCGCCCGCACGTACACCTGGTACTGGGTGTTCGCGGTCAGGCCGGTCAGGCTGATCGAGTTGGTGGACGACTGGCCGAGCTGGGTGTCGGTGGTGCCCTGCTCGCGGTAGACGTTGTAGCCGGCCAGGCCGCTGCCGCCGGTGTCGGTGGAGGCGGTCCAGGTCAGGGTGGCCGAGTTCGCGGTGACGTTGCTCGCCGCGGGGGTGCCCGGCGTGGTGGGCGGGGTGGGGTCGGTGGTGGTGCCGCCCGCCAGCGCGTCGTGCACGGCCGTGTACGACGCCTTCTGCTGGTAGCTCTCGTTGTAGATCAGCGCCGCGCCCTGGCCGGAGAAGGTGTCGGGCACCCAGGAGTACTTGTCGGTGAAGCCCCAGATGGTCACGCCCTGGCAGGCGGTCACCGCGAGGCAGGCGTTGACGACGTTGCGGTAGTAGGTGGCCTGGGTGGCGTCCTTGGTGGCGTCCCTGGGCATCTGCATGCGTACGTCCAGCTCGGTGATCCTGACCTGGACGCCGAGGGCGGCGAAGCGCTCCAGGTTCTGCTGGAAGTCGCTGGGGAAGCCGTACTGGATGGCGAGGTGGGTCTGGAAGCCGACGCAGTCGATCGGCACGCCCTGCTGGCGCAGCGAGGAGACCAGGTTGTAGATGGCCGTGCTCTTGGCGTTGATCCCCTCGGTGTTGTAGTCGTTGATGCACAGCTTGGCGTCGGGGTCGGCCGCGCGGGCGGCCCTGAAGGCGTCGGCGATGTAGCTCTGGCCGAGCGTGTTGTACCAGAACGAGGTCCGCAGGTTGCCGTTGTCCTCGAAGACCTCGTTGACGACGTCCCACGAGACCACGGCCGGGTTGCTGGCGAAGTGGCCGACGACGTTGGCGATGTGGTTCTGCATCGCCGCGCGCATCGCGGTCGCGCTCAGGCCCTGCACCCAGCCCGGCGTCTGGTTGTGCCACACCAGGGTGTGGCCGTGGACCTGCTGGTCGTTCTGGGTGGCGAAGTTGACGATCGCGTCGGCGCCGGAGTAGTTGAACTGGCCCTGGCTCGGCTCCGTGGAGTCCCACTTGAACGCGTTCTCCGCGGTGACCTGGCTGAACTCGGTCGCCGCGATGGTGCGGTAGGAGGTCTCGTTGGACAGGGGGCCGGTGGCGAGCGCCGTACCGATGAACTTGCCCTTGGCGGCCGCGTGCGTCCGCAGGGGCGCCGAGGCGTCGGCCGAGGTGGCGGGGAGGAGGAAGGCTGCGAGAATCCCCAGCAAGGTGAGGATTCGGACGGGCAGGGACGAGAGCACGACATCTACCTCCGGAGGCAGGCACTCGATTCCGAAAGTTTTCGATCCTGGTCGGATCGCACCGCAGACGGTATTGACATGCACGGAGACGGTCAATGCCAGCCCTTGTCGCCCGTCAAACCAGCAGTTGGCAGCCTGAAACTATCGAAGTATCCATGAAACTTTCACGCTCTAGCGCGACATACCCACCGGTCGGTACTGTGAATTATCCGGAATAATCGTCTAATGCGGGAGTTCTGCGCATGTCCCTTTCGCACGCCCAGGTCCAGGCCCAGCTCACCGGCCCCGGCCAGCTGTTCGAGATCGAGGAGATCGGCGACTCCGGGGTACGCACGTGGAAGCACGCACCCGCCCACTTCCGCGCCCTGCTGGAGACGAGCAGGTTCCACGGCGACCAGGTCTTCCTGGTCTACGAGGACGAGCACATCACGTTCGAGGAGCACTTCCGCCGCGCCGCCACCCTGGCCACCCGCCTGGTCGAGGAGTACGGCGTGACGAAGGGCGACCGGGTCGCCATCGCCATGCGCAACTATCCGGAATGGGTGGTCTCGTTCTCGGCCGTGCTGGCCGCCGGGGCCATCGCCGTACCCCTGAACGCCTGGTGGACCGAGGCGGAGCTGGCCTACGGCGTCAGCGACTCCGGCGCCAAGGTCCTGATCGCCGACGGTGAGCGGGCGGTCAGGCTGGCGGCCACGGGCGTGCCGCTGATCGTGACCAGGGGCGAGCTGCCCGAGGGCGCGCGCTCGTTCCAGGACGTGCTGGGCGAGGTCACCGCCGACGCGAAGCTGCCCGACGTGGAGCTCTTCCCCGAGGACCCCGCCACGATCTTCTACACCTCCGGCACCACCGGCCGGCCCAAGGGCGCGCTCGGCAGCCACCGCAACCTCGGCCAGTCCCCCATGACCGTCGCCTTCGGCCTCGTACGCGCCGTCACGATGGCCGGCAAGGACCCGGGCGAGGCGGCGAGCGTGCGCCGGGTGACGCTGCTGACCGTGCCCCTGTTCCACGTCACGGGCTGCTTCTCCGGCATGACGACGTCGCTGTTCACCGGCGGCGGCCTGGTGCTCATGTACAAGTGGGACCCGGAGCAGGCGCTGCGCCTGATCGAGCGCGAGCGCATCACCACGATGATCGGCGTGCCGACCAACGCCTGGCAGCTCATGTCGCACCCCGACTTCGGCAAGTACGACCTGTCGTCCCTGACCACCCTCGGCTACGGCGGCGCCCCCGCCCCGCCCAAGCTGCTGGAGCGCATCACCGAGAACCTGCCCAACCGCGCCCCGTCCAACGGCTACGGCATGACCGAGACGACCGCCCTGGCCATCGGCAACGGCGGCGCCGACTACCACGCCAAGCCCGACAGCATCGGCATGCCCTCGGCCGTCGTGGACGTACGCGTGGTGGACCCGATGGGCAACGAGCTGCCGCCCGGCGAGGTGGGCGAGCTGTGCGTACGCGGCCCGAACGTGATCATGGGCTACTGGAACAAGCCCGAGGCGACGGCGCAGACGTTCGTGGGCGGCTGGCTGCACACCGGCGACCTGGCCAAGATCGACGAAGAGGGCTTCGTCTACATCGTGGACCGCGCCAAGGACATGGTGATCAGGGGCGGCGAGAACGTCTACTGCGCCGAGGTCGAGGCGGCCCTGTTCGAGCACCCGGCGGTGGACGACGCGGCGGTGATCGGCGTGCCGCACGACGAGCT
>JABFVJ010000110.1 GCA_013362835.1 Nonomuraea sp.
TGCCCTTCTCCTCCGACTCCAGCTCGAACCCGGCCGCCTGGTAGATGCGCCGCGCGCTCACCAGGCAGTCGCGGGTCCACAGCGTGATCCGCCGGTATCCCCGGGCCCTGGCGTGCCGCAGGCACTCCTCCACCAGCCGCCGTCCGATCCCGAGCCCCCGCGCCGACGGCTCGACCAGCAACATCCGCAGCTTGGCCGTGGTGTCGTCCTGGTGCACGCAGAACACGCACCCGGCGCGCTCGCCGTCGACCTCGGCGATCCAGCCGGCGTCGCGCGCGGGGTCGAAGGCGCTCACGATCCCGGCGACGAGCTGCTCGAACTCGGTGCCCCAGCCGTACTCCTCGCTGTAGAGGACGCCGTGCCGGTAGGCGACCCAGCCGAGGTCGCCGGTGCGCGGGGGCCTGATCACGTACGAGCGCGCCGGACGCTCGCCGAGCAGCCGCCGGATCGTCGCCATGCTGCCGGTCAGCAGCGCCTGCTCCGCCTCCGGCAGCCCGTCGAGCAGCCGCTCGATCTCCTCGGCGGAGCGCCGGTCGAGCCGGGCGAAGGTGCCGGACCCGGCCTCGGTCAGGCGCAGGAGCTGCTTGCGGGCGTCGGACGCCGACCGCTCCCGCACGATCAGCCCGTCGCCCTCGAACCGGGCGAGGATCCTGCTCAGATAGCCCGCGTCGAGGCCGAGCAGCCCGCGCAGCTCCCCGGTCTCCATGCGCTCGGCGTGCGCCAGCTCGAACAGCACCCGCACCTCGGTCAGCGAATAGGGCGAGTCGAGCATCCCCGCCTGGAGGACGCCGATCACTTTCGTATAGAACCGGTTGAAGGCTCGGACCTCAGAAACCCTTGCCTCCGTCAACGAACTCATTGTCTCAGTCAACCATAAGAAGGATCCCGTTGTGAACCTGTACATAGGCGGATACGGTCCGGGCATCGTCACGATCGGCGGCGACCTGACCCGCGTGGCGTCGCCGTCGTTCCTCGCGGCGCATCCCACCCTCCCCGTGCTGTACGCGGCCGGGGAGCTGGAGCGCGGCTGGCTCACGGCGTTCCGCACAGAGGACGGTACAGAGGGCGGCCTGTCCCCGCTGGACGAGCGCCCGAGCGAGGGCGACAGCCCGTGCCACGTCGCCGTGCACCCGTCGGGCTCCCTGCTCGCCGCGGCCAACTACGGCGACGGCACGGCGAGCCTGCACCACCTGGACGAACGCGGCGCCTTCACCGGCGACCCGATCATCCTGCGCCACGAGGGCTCGGGCCCCGACCCCGGCCGCCAGGCCGGCCCGCACGCCCACCAGTGCGTCTTCCACGACGACGTGCTGCACGTCTCCGACCTCGGCACCGACGAGATCCGCCGCTACGACCTGAACGGCCGCCCGCTCGACCCGATCACGATGCACCCCGGCACGGGCCCGCGCCACTTCGCCTTCGACGGCTCCCGCCTCTACGTGGCCGGCGAGCTGGACGGCACCGTGACCTTCATCGACGGCGAGCGCCGCACGGTCGCCCCCGCCTCCCGCGCCGAGGGCCCCAACGCCCCCTCCCACCTGCAGCTCGAAGGCGACCTCGTCTACGTCGCCAACCGCGGGCCGAACACGATCTCGGTGCTGCGCGCCGCCGACCTGTCCCCGGTGGCCGAGGTGCCCTCGGGCGGCGACTGGCCGCGGCACTTCGCCATCGCCGGCGACCGCCTGTACGTGGCCAACCAGAACTCCGGCGACGTGACCGTGTTCGTGCTGAAGGACGGGGTGCCCGAGCCCGCCGGGCAGGCGTACGACGTGCCGAGCCCGTCCTGCGTGCTGCCCGTGTAAGGAGTTCGCCAAGTCGCGGGCCGTACGGCCCGCGGGCCGCGACCATGGCCGGGTGCGCAAGATCCTGCTGCTCCTCGCCCTGCTGGCCGCCGGATGCGGCGGCACGCCGCCGCCCGCCGTACCGCACGAGGAGGAGCCCCCGCGCCCGGCCCAGGTGAACGCCGGCGAGTCGTGGAAGATCACCACGCGCGGCGCCGGGCACGAGATCGAGGGCTACGCCGACCGGGTGAGCGTGCTGCCGGGCGAACGTTTCGCCCTGCACGTCTCCACCACCGCGCCGCGCTTCTCGGCCAGTGCCTTCCGGATGGGCGCGCACCCGTCGAAGGTGTGGGAGTCCGCCCAGGTCCAGGGCGTGCGCCAGGCCCCGGCGCGGACGGTGGACGGCATGGTGACCGCCGCCCACTGGAAACCCTCGCTCACGGTGGACACCACGGGGTGGCCCGAGGGCGCTTACCTGATCAGGCTCGACGCCTCGACCGGGGCCCAGCGGCACGTGCCGGTCACGGTGCGGTCGGCCTCCGCCCGGGGCAGGGTGGTGATGGTGAACGCGGTCACCACGTGGCAGGCGTACAACCTGTGGGGCGGGCGCAGCCTCTACCAGGGCCCCGGCGGCTACGACGGCCGCTCGCGCGAGGTCACCTTCGACCGCCCGTACGACGGCGGCGGCGCCCGGCTCTTCCTCGACTTCGAGCAGGAGGCGCTGGCCGTGGCCGAGCGCAGCGGCGTGCCGCTGGCCTACCTCACCGACCTCGACCTCGCCCCCGGCGCGCTCGACGGCGCGCGGGCCGTGGTCTCCCTCGGCCACGACGAGTACTGGTCGCCGTCGATGCGCGCCACCGTCACCCGGGCCAGGGACAGCGGGACGAACCTGGCCTTCCTCGGCGCGAACGCCGTGTACTGGCGCATCGCCGTCGAGGGCAGGAAGATCGCCTGCGACAAGGAGAGCCGGTGCCCGCTGTGGCGCGACTCCCGCCCGGAGAGCTCCCTGGTGGGCCAGATGTACGACTGCTTCCCCGCCCAGGGCGTCTACACCGTACGCAGGCCCCGCCATTGGATCTTCGCGGGCACCGAGGGCAGGCGCTTCCCCGGGATGGTCGGCCCCGAGTCGGACAAGGTGTCGCGCGGCTCGCCGGACGGCGTCGAGGTGCTGGCCGACTCGCCGTTCTCGTGCGGGGGACGGGCGACCACGTCCCACAGCACCTATTACGTCGCGCCGAGCGGGGCCGGGGTGTTCGCCTCCGGCACGATGCGCTGGGTGTGCGCGATGCGGGGAAAGCGGTGCGGACACGGCGTCCCGCGGGCCGCGGCCGCCTTCACCCGCCGCGCCACGACGAACCTGCTGACCCGCTTCGCCGCGGGCCCGGCGGGGCGGACTACGACGTCCGCTCGCGCAGGATCGCCTCCAGCCGCTTCTTGATCTCCTGCTCGGCCGGCTCCTTGCGCACGCCGAGCTCCGCCAGGGCCGCGACCACCGGGCCCTCCTCCAGCGAGAGCACGCCGAGCAGCAGGTGTTCGGTGCCGACGTAGTTGTGCCCGAGCCGCAGGGCCTCGC
>JABFVJ010000034.1 GCA_013362835.1 Nonomuraea sp.
CGCCGACGGCGACAAGCCGAAGCAGACCCACTTCCGCTTCGGCGAGGACCCGAACGCCACCGGCGACAAGGGCCGGGCACTGATCCGCCGGCCTCCCACCGACGGTGACCGCGGGCAGCCGCTGATCCAGCGTCCCGGCCAGGACACGGCTGCCGACGCGGCACCGGTCTCCTCCGGGCCGACGCCCCAGGGCGCGGCGGTGGCCCAGCCACGGGTCACGCACTTGGATCCGCCGGCACCCCAGCGTCCCGGGCCGGTGGGCGGGCCGTCTGCGCAGGGCGGTGCCACCCCGCAGCGGTGGGTCTATCCCGAGCCGCCGGCTGGATCGGGCTCGTAGCCCTCGCCTGACGGGGCGGGCGGCAACGGTCGCCTCCGGCGCCGCCCGCCCGTCTCCCCTCTCTTCTTTGTTGCTCGCCACGTTCCAAGGACGGCTTCGCCATGCTTTCCGACACCTCTCAGCCTGACGGCCCGGCCACCGTGAAGTTCCCGCATCGCTCGCGGCGCGGTGTCCTGCTCGGCCTGTCGGCCCCTCAGCTGATCGTCGTCACCGTCACCGGCCTGCTGCTGCTCGCAGTGTTGCTCACCTCCGGCGTCGCCGGGGCGCTCAAGCTCATACCCCTGTGGGTGGTGATCCTGGCGGCGGTGTTCGTCCGCCATCGCGGACGGTCCCTCGCCGACTGGGCGCCCATCGCCGCTCGGTACGGGCTGCGCCGTTTCCGGGGCCAGTTGGTCTGGCTCGCCCGGCCGTCCGCTCGGCCGCGTCGCGAGGGCCTGCTGCATCTCCCGGGCACGGCGGCGTCCTTGCGGGTGGTCACAGCCCCGCACGGTCGTTTCGGCGCGGTGCACGATCCGCACCACGGCACGCTCACCGCGGTGGTGAAGGTCTCCTCGCGTGCGTTCGCGCTGCTCGATCCGGCCACCCAGTCCAGCAACGTCGCAGGCTGGGGGCGGACGCTGGCGGCCCTGGCGCACACCGGGCACATCGCCCGGGTCCAGGTCCTGGAGCGCACGGTGCCTGATTCCGGCGACGCGCTCAACCGCTACTGGCACGAGCACGGCAACGAGGCGACCCACCTCGCCGGCCCCGTCTACAGCGACCTTCTGGCCGCCGCCGGCCCCGCCGCGGCCCCGCACGAGGCGTACGTGGCGCTCGCCCTCGATCTCAAGGCCGCCCGCCGTCTGATCAACCAGGCCGGAGGTGGGCTCACCGGCGGCTTCGCCGTCCTGGCCCAGCTCGCCGCGACCTTCGAGCAGGCCGCCCGCACTGCCGGTCTGACGCCCAGCGGCTGGCTGGACGCAGCCGAGATCGCCGCCGTGATCCGTACCGCGTACGACCCGAAGGCGTCGGCAGCCTTGGACCAGTGGTCGGCCTCGGGCCGCCCGCAGGCCGAGCCCGCTGCCGCCGGCCCCGTCGTCCTGGTCGAGAAGGCCGACCGGATCCAGACCGACTCGGCCCACCACGCCACGTTCTGGATCGAGAACTGGCCCCGCATCGAGACCTCACCCGGTTTCCTGCACCAGCTGCTGTTCACCTCTGGCGTGCGCCGCACGCTCTCGCTCACCTACGAGCCCAAGGGCCTGGACTCCGCGCTCAAGGACGTGCAGCGCCGCAAGGCCACTGTGATCGCGGACGCCGCCGAGCGGCAGCGCAAGGGCCAGGTCGACTCCGAGGAGGACTCGGTCGAGTACGCCGACATCAAGCAGCGCGAGCGCCAGCTGATCGCCGGACACGCCGACGTCGCCCTCACCGGCCTGCTCACCGTGAGCGCCGACACCGACGAGCAGCTCAACGCCGCCTGCGCCGCGATCGAGACGGCCGCCGTCGCCGCCCTCGTCGACCTGCGCCTTCTGACCTGGCAGCAGGCCGAGGCCTTCACCAACGCCGCCCTGCCCCTCGCCCGCCCGTAGCGCACGCACCCGCACCACCATCTCGCGCTCTACCGAAGGGCCCCCCATGCCGACCGAGCCCCTGCCCGAAATGGCTCCGGACTTCGTCCCGTTCGCCACCGCCGCGCTCGACTTCCACCAGGCGATCAACATGCCGGTCGCCCCCATCGCAGCCGACCGTGCCGAACTCGACTCCCTGCACGCCCACGTCGTCGCGTTGTACGGGCTGCTCGACGCCCACACCGCCCGCACCACCCCGGTGGCCAGGGCGGAGGGCGACCATCTACGGGCGTGCCGGATCCGGCTGTGGCAGGCAGCCGAGCACCTCCACGCGGCCTTCCACACCGCCCCGCGCCACGGCTCAGGCCGCCTCCCCACCCGGGAGGCGTGCCGGGCCCGGCTGCCCGAGGGAGCGCCCGAACTCACCGTGTGCCAGCGCCACCTGGCCACCGCCGCCCGCGTCCGCCGTGACCACACCCCGGCCGATCTGCGCGACCCCTTCACCGGCCTCACCCGCCACTGACCGCCAGGAGCACCACCCCCATGCCGTCTCGTACCCGCGCCAGCGCCAGCCCGCTGTTCGTCCCCCGCAAGAGCGACCGCCGCACGGCGCGCGCCGCCCGCCATCAGTTCGCCGAAGCCCGGGAGCAGGCCCGGCACGCCGCCCGTCCCGAAGCCCGACCGACTGCGCCCGGTCGCGACCCCGAGCTGCGCGCCACCTACCCGGCCGCTGGCCGCCCCGGTCCGGAATCCGCCCGCGGCGGCCATCTCAAGCTGCCCGCCCACCGGATGACCACGGCCACCGCTTCCGGGGCCTATCCGTTTCTCGCTGAGGGTGGCCTCGGCGCGCAGGGCATCTACATCGGCCGCGACGTGCACGCGGAAGCGGCCTTCACGTACGACCCGTTCGCCCTGTACGGGCGCCTCGACGGCTTCACCAACCCGAACATCCTGCTGGCCGGGATCATCGGCATGGGCAAGTCCGCCCTGGCCAAGTCCCTCGCAGTGCGCGCCGTGGCCTTCGGATACCGGATCTACGTGCCCTGCGACCCGAAGGGCGAGTGGACCGTCGTCGCCCAGGAGTTGGGCGGGCAGACCATCGCGCTCGGCCCCGGTCTGCCCGGGCGCCTGAACCCCCTGGACGCACCCGCCCGGCCGTACGGCGTCAGCGAGGAAGACTGGAGGGGCGAGGTCCGCAAGCGACGGCTGCTGCTGCTCGGCTCGCTCGCGAAGACGGTCCTGGCGCGCGAACTGCATCCCATCGAGCACACCGCCCTTGATGTAGCGCTCGACCAGGTCGTCGCCCACGCCGAGGCCAACGGCACCACGCCGCTGCTGGGCGAGGTCGCCTACGTCCTCGGCTCCCCCGAGCGGCTCGATGCCGCGCTCGGCGAGTTGTCCGGCCGTCTCGGCCATGCCGCCGAGGACCTGGCCCACGCCCTGCGCCGACTCGTGCACGG